>CAYTKR010000012.1:0-62337 GCA_964438295.1 uncultured Anaerolineales bacterium | reverse complement strand
CCGAAACAAAGATTCAAATAGCCACGCTCGCCTTCGGCGGCTCACAATGACAGTCTGATAAAGGAAAATTACTCACTTTGTCCGAACTTTAGTCTCAACTTCAGAGTGATTTATTGACAAGAACATGTGAATTATATACACTCATTTATATTGGGAAAAATAATAGCCGGCACTACCTCAAGGAGTCGAAAATGGCACAAGAGCATATTTCTCCAGTCTGGAAACGAATATTCCCTCTCACAATCACACGCGGCGAAGGATGTTTTGTTTATGATACCGAAGGGAATCGATACATCGATTTCACCTCAGGAATTGGTGTCACCAATACTGGGCACTGCCACCCCAAGGTCGTTGCAGCGGCGCAAGATCAGGTTGGTAAGCTGATCCACGCTCAGATTAACAACTACTATCATATCCCATTGATCGAGTTAACCGACGCCTTTTTGGGTGTTGTGCCAGATCCTTCTTTTGATAGTTTCTTCTTCACCAATTCGGGCGCGGAGGCAGTGGAGAGTGCCATGAAGCTTGCCCGACATGCAACCAAAAGACCCAATATCATCACTTTCCAAGGGGCATTCCACGGTCGCACTAACCAGACTATGGCTACTGATACCGGTCATCATATCTACCGGGCAGGATATGCTCCCCTGGCATCGGGGATCCATGTGGCTCCCTTTCCCTATTCGTATCGCTACGGTTGGGAGCCTGAATATGCCAGTGAATGGTGTCTAGGGGAGGTTCGTCATATGCTAACGGCGCAAACCGCTCCTTTCGAAACCGCAGCCATCATGGTCGAACCCGTCATTGGGGAGGGGGGGTACATTGTGCCACCAGCCTCCTTCCTGTCAGGCTTGCGCGATATTTGCGACGAGTATGACCTGCTTTTGATCTATGATGAAGTTCAGACTGGGTTTGGGCGCACAGGGAAGTTTTTCGCTGCTGAGCACTTCGATGTGGTCCCCGATATCATCGTGATGGCCAAAGGGCTGGCCTCCGGTTTCCCGCTCTCGGGAATCATGTCACGCCACGAGTTGATGGATAAATGGATCCCGGGCAGTCATGGCGGCACATATGGCGGAAACGCCGTGGCTTGCGCAGCGGCCAAGGCGACAATCGAAATCCTCCAAGATGGGCTGGTCGAGAATTCAGCTCAGATGGGGGCGATCCTGATCCGCGAAATGGAATCCCTACAAGTGAAGCATTCGATCATAGGTGACGTACGTGGTTTGGGATTGATGGTGGGTGTCGAGTTCACCAACCCAGATGGTACACCAGGTACCGAGATCAGTACTGCGGTGAAGAAATCCTGCTTGGATAAAGGGTTGTTATTGATGCAGTGTGGCACGTACAGCCAGGTCATCCGTTGGATACCGCCTTTGATTGTCGACGAAGCGCTCTTGAGAGAAGCGCTGTTAATTTTTACTCATGCTGTTGAGGAAGCTGTTGTGTAATTATTGAAGTCGAAGTTGTACGAAAACAGGGCTGATTGGTGCTTTGCACCCTCAGCCCTGTTTTTTCGAAATAAATGGGCAGTAGGGCGAGGGGGTAAATACAGGAAGTGGGGAGCCGAGAATCTGCCTGAATATGAATTCGCTTGGGGTGTGTCCGAATTAACACTAATATGATCAAAATTATTGTATAATTTCTAGGTGAATTCAGCATATCCATCTTCCCAGAGATTAGATAATGAATTGTCTCCACTGTAAAACTCATAATCCATCTGAAGCCAAATTTTGCATGAATTGTGGCAATCCCTTGGGAGTGCATTGTGGTATGTGTGGGAATGTCAATCCCTTCCAGGCGAAATATTGTATCGAGTGTGGAAAGCATCTATCCCATTCCTCGACACCTGCGCAAGAGATTCAAGATCCAGTTCACCAGTTGATCCCCAAAGAGTACGCGGAAAAATTAGAATTAGCTCGAAATGCGCAATCGGTGCAAGGGGAGCGTCGCATCGTCACCATTCTGTTTTCTGATGTCAAGGGATCGACAGCCATGGCTGACCGTCTCGATCCGGAAGAATGGACTGAGATCATGAATCAGGCTTTTGAGTATCTGATCACTCCAATTTACAAATACGAAGGTACTCTGGCGCGCTTAATGGGAGATTCGATTCTGGCCTTTTTTGGAGCGCCCATCGCCCACGAAGATGATGCCCAGCGAGCAATCTTGGCAGGGATGGATATCCTCGATGGTATTCGGCCATTTCGAGAAAAGATTGTCCAGCAATACGGGTTAGATTTCAATGTTCGGGTGGGAATTAACACCGGATTGGTGGTCGTAGGTGATGTTGGATCCGACCTTTTCATGGAATACACTGCGCAAGGAGATGCCATTAATATTGCCGCTCGCATGGAACAGACTGCTAAACCAGGCACAATTCAAGTTGCCGAAGATACCTACAAGAAGGTCTCCGGTTTGTTCGATTTTGAGCCTATCGAGGGGGTTACAGTCAAGGGAAAAAGCGACCCCGTTACCGTTTATCGTGTACTGAGAGTGAAGGAAAAACCTGATCGACAGCGAGGTTTTCGAGGGCAAGAAACGGCCTTGATAGGGCGCGCTCATGAGATTGAGCGTATCTCTGGAGCTCTTGATGCATTAAAACAAGGCCGTGGCCAAATAATAAGTTTGGTCGGCGAAGTAGGGTTGGGAAAGAGCCGCTTGCTCAGAGATGCTCATCGAAATTGGATATCTGGGGGTCAAGACTCACGCTCTTTTGAGAAATTGCCCTCTAGTTGGAACCAAGCAGCAGGGGTTTCATATGAATCATCTCGCCCGTATGGTTTGATTCAGCGACTGATAAGGAATTTCCTCGGTGTATCGACGTCCGATTCGCCAGCAGCAATTCGCAAAAGCTTAGAAGAGACACTAACACTTTCCGGGGAGCAAAATTCTGCAGCCTCAGTTAACCTGTTTGAGATTCTGTTGGGTGTGCAGGAACGGACGAATGGAAATCAGCTTGAAGGTGAAACATTGAAGAGAGCTATCCACAAGGAAATGCTGCACACGTTGGGGAATCTGGTTCAATCTGAACCTACCGTAATCGCTATAGATGATTTGCATTGGTCTGATCAGACCTCAGCCGATTTGATTGAGCATCTGTTTCAACTTGTTGATAGCGCCCCAATCTTGTTCATTTGTGCCTTCCGGCCAGACCGATCAACACCAGCGTGGCAGATCAAACAAATCGCTGAAACGAACTACGCTCACCGTTATCTGGAAATTGATCTAAAGCCTTTTTCGACTGATGAGAGTAATGCCTTTATCGATCAATTGCTGAACATCGTGGACTTGCCTATAGGAATCCGTCAGCTGATTCTTGAAAAATCAGATGGAAATCCATTCTTCATGGAAGAGGTCATCCGATCATTGGTTGATAATGGTGTGTTTATACCTGGGTCAACAGGTGACCAATGGAGGGTTGGCTCTGATGTTGTAGACCTAACCATACCAGACAATTTACACGCGCTCTTGACTGCTCGCATCGACCGTCTGGAGGATACTGCCAAACGAATTCTCCAAATGGCATCGGTAATAGGGCGTTCTTTTTATCATCAGGTATTGGAATTCATCAGTGGTACTAACGGTGAATTAGACCAGGAACTAAACAGTCTTCAGAGATTGGGGCTGATTTTGGAAGCCGCCCGGGAACCGACTCTGGAATATGCTTTTCGTCAAGCCCTGACTCAAGAAACAGCCTACAACACAATATTACTCAAGCATCGGCGAGAGTTTCACAGAAGGGTAGGCGAAGCCTTGCTTCAGCTTTATCCAGAACAATCCGATGAATTCGCCACGGTTCTGGGGCACCACTTTTACGAGGCACAAGATCAACGTGCCCTTGATTACTTAAAGAAAGCAGGTGATGCAGCCTTTCGCCTGTACGCCAATCACGAAGCAGTAACTTTTTACAGCAAAGCAATCGAAGTGATTTTATGGTCTCCAGAGCCAAATGTTGATCTTCTAGCAGATTTGTTTGGCAGCCGTGGTCGAACTCTTGAACTGAATTCCCAATTTTCGGAAGCTTTGGAGAATTTTGGTGAGATGGAAAGTGCAGGCGTAGAATATGGTTCAAAATCCATGCAAATGACTGCCCAAATTGCGCAAGCCCAAATATATAGTATCCCAAGCAATGAATTCAATCTTGAAGCTGGACTAGCTTTGACCGAAAAAGCGGGTGCTATGGCAGAGCAGATTGATGATAGACCCGCCTTAGCAAAAATTACCTGGATAAAGGCCAATCTATATCGCTTTAACCAGAGTCTCGAAATTGCTCAAGAAACTGGAGAACAGGCGATTGCATTAGCCAGGGAGCTTGGGTTGGACGAGCAATTGGCATACAGCCTGACGGATACCACCCATACATACAATAATGCCGGGAAGATTGGACGGGCAAAAGAGGTCTCTTTGGAGGCCAGCCAGTTATGGCGCAAATTAGATAACCTTCCAATGCTTACGGATAGTTTAAGTGGCTTGGCATCGATCTGTGTTTTTTCTGGGGATTATGATGATGCGAATGTTTATTCCGATGAGGCCTATGAGATCAGTACGCGGATTGACAATATTTGGGGACAGGCTTATAGCCGCTACGTGATTGGATGGGTGGATTTTGATCGTGGAGACGTTGATTTGGCATTGAGCCGCTTCGAGGGCTCCATTAAAGATTCCCAGGCCGCTAATTTCTTTATTGGCGAAGTTCTTTCGAGTAATTTTCTTGCCACTATATATTCTGAGTTAGGAAATTTCGAGCTTGCGCAGGGCGCCTTATATCGACTGTATGATCATTCCATTGAAAATTCACACCTTGCGAAAACTTTCTTGAGTGGTGCCAAACTGTTGGCCTACGTTAAAACGGGTAACTTGGTCGAAGCTCGCCGGATCCTTGAAGATGAAAAAATCGTCATAGATGAGGCCCCCTTCCTAGGCAAACATTACTATTTTTTGTCTCAATGCTACATATCCCTGGCTGAAAAGAAATTCAAAAATGCGCAAAAAACTGCCCAAAAATACCTCAATTTATTTCAATCAACAGGGATTGAATACCTCAGTCCAGAATTGCTGCTGATCATTGGTATTTCACAATCAAATCAACATCGATACGCAAAAGCGAAAAAATCACTCGAACAGGCCTATCAAATCGCAGAGAGCTTAGGCTCCCGTAGAACCCTTTGGCAGATTGATTATCAGCTCGGATTGTTGTCAGCCCGTCAAGGAGATCAGATAGAAGCTGATCGATATCACCAAAAGGCAAAAGCAAATTTGGATTATATTGTAGACCACATTTCCGATGATGAGATTAGAGAATCGTTCCTGGCCAAGCCAGATGTTTTGGAAGTATTTGAAGCAAAACAGAGAGCGAGCTGAGCGACGCCTAACAATTCCCTAGAAACTATCTTAACCCAGTAGACCCTCAAGGAACCAGGTTTGCATGGTTCCCTTACCTTTGACATCTACTATTCCCCTGGGTGTACAACAAAACTCGTCCTTGATGAGTTCATACGTCCCTGGCCCGATCTGGATCTTTCCAGGCTCCCCGTGAGATTCCATGCGTGCCGCAGTGTTGACCGCATCCCCCCATACGTCGTAATGGAATTTGGTCGTACCGATGACGCCAGCCACTGCCGGACCTGAGTTGACGCCAATGCGTATTTTCAAAGCGTAGTCACCATTGGTATGATTTGCCATATAGGCCTTCATATCCAGGGCCATTTGAGCAACAGCGTGGGCGTGATCAGCTTTGGGGCGCGGCGCGCCCCCAATGACCATATAGCCATCACCGATCGTACGGATCTTTTCCAGGTCATATTTGTCTGCCAGGATATCGAAGAACGTAAAGATTTCATCGAGCATTTCCACAGATTGGTGCGGAGTCAGCATTTCTGAGAGCGGCGTAAAACCGACCATATCGGCGAATAGTACACTGACCGCTTCATAGCCTTCCGCGATGGTTCCATTTTCCTCTTTAAGACGACTGGCAATCTCCTTCGGTAAGACGTTTAATAGTAGTTTTTCGGCTTTGGCTCTTTCCCGCTTGGCGGCGGCAACATAATAGCCAGCGAAAATGAATACCACCACAGAGGCAATGCTGAGGTTCATGATGAAGAAAATCACCCTGGTATTTTCTGGCACTCCCTGACTAAAGCCGGTAAAGAAATCGTTGAACACGACTGTAATGACCAAGTTCGTAAGGTACAGGGCAAACCACAAGATAGAATGCCTGAGGGAAAAGAACATCAAAGAGCATAGAGGACCTAAAAAAGCCCAGACCAATACGAACCCAGAGTCGAATACACCCCCGATGCTCCACTGGATGAACGCAGTGATGTAGATGATGCAGACAATTTGGGCGTAGATCGCGTAGTGGTGGTTCTTCGTCAGGTGTGATATGACTAACGCGCTGCCAACGATGAGCACAAATGAAGCCGGTAAATATGCCGTCAGCCCCCACCCAAAAGTGAAATAATACAGCGCGCTCCACATTACGCCTGCAAGGGTGCATGATCCTGCCAGCAAAAATGTGGCAAACTTTTCTAGTCTGATTTCATCCGAGTCAGCAAGATCGTAGGCGAAAAACGTTCGGAGGTTGGTGTGACGCGAGGTCATTGGGTTCTTTGTTTCTGGTTCTCGAGAAATTGCCAGGGTGATCACCCTATGTCATTCTGATGAGCCGTCGGAAGCGCGCCTGTGGCGAGCGACGAAGAATCTCTAATGTTTATTTGTGATTCTTCAGTAGCCACTTCAAATCTTGAGCACATTCACAAGGATTTTGTTACTCTTACCCTTCAACTCAAGTTGACGCTGTTCTAAGATCTTCGGGCTGCTGTAGTTGGAATGCTTGTATGCAGATTGGCTGACCAACATTTCTCCCACACCCGCCTTTGACGAGAGCCGAGCGGCCGTGTTGGCAACATCTCCCAGAACAGTGATATCGGTAGCCCCATCCTTACTGCCTAAGGATCCGACAAAGGCAGTTCCAGTGTGCACGCCAACACCTAAGGGGATCCAGGGCTTGGCGCCATTCCCATGCCCTGTGTGCTCGAGAATCATTTTTCCGGCTTCGATGGCCCTTTGAGCATGATCATCACCGGCGAACCCGGGGACATAGATGCCTGCGGCCTGGTCACCGATGATCTTATCGATGATGGCATCTGAATTGGCCAGTATCTCGGTTGCAGTGCCATAAAAGCGATTGATCAATTTCCCAAATTCTGTGGCGCTCATTCCTTCGGCCAGTGTTGTCGAACCACGCACATCCGCAAAGAGCAGGGAAAGCTCGATTTCCGTGCCGCCAGGATGTTGTCTGGCAAAATCCTCACATGTTGTGCACAGATGCGGATTAAAGTTCGATGGACGTTTGTGGTAGATGTACCAGGCCACTTTCGATCCTGCTCCTTGAAACGGCGCGTAGCAGGTTTTGCAGCGTGGATTGCCTGGTAAAAAGCGTAGGATTTGTCTCTGACGTTCCTCACGCATAAATTCTCCTGATGCCAGCATCTTGTGCCAAACATCTTCAACCTTCGGGGGACTCGCTAAGTTTTCTGTCATTCTTTATCTCCTTAATTAATTGGAATCCGGAATGTATTTTAATTACCCTGTCATGGCCAAAGGCCCGCCTCTGGCGTGAACCCCAAAGGGTGAAGAATCTCTGCACGAAGGGTAGGAGACTCTTCGCTCGCCAACGGCGTGCCTCCGGCAGCTCAGAGTGACACAATATTAGATACCTTCCGACAAATATTTATCTAATCAGCAGAATTTGCCACGACGGCTGGATCTAAATTAAGCACCTCCATGGCGTTTGTAATGAACACGTCACGCATTTCCTGATCCTCGAAGAAACTTTCGATTTCATTGATCATTTCTAAGGCCAGGATCTTCTTTTCCCGTGCGGCTTCATCTTCACTCACCTTGTGAAGGACCTGAGCTGAGGCGGCCTGCGCTTGCCAGATGAGGGGCCTAAACCCTAAAGTTGTGGCGGCGTCTTCAGCCCGAGAGAAACCCTTCAGGGCAGCGTCCAGTTTCCCTGCTGCAAGATAAACATTGCCCATGGCCAGGTCGAGGTAGGGCATAACCTGTTTCATCTTGCGTTCATTGGCATAGCTGGTGGCTTCTTCGAGACGTTGTTGTGCCGTGTCGATTTCTCCCTCAGCCATGCTCACGAGAGCTTGCCCCATCAATAACTGTGGCTTAGCCAGGTGCATCATTGCTGTAGGTGTCGTCAAACCTAACTCGAACATGGTTTTGGCTTTTTCCAGGTCATTGGTCGTTACCGCACAGAAGCCGAGTTCCGCCCAAACTGCGGCACCCATAATGCCCCCCATGGGGTGTTCGAATAGTGCTTCGGCTTGATCGTGGTAATGAAGTACTTTGTCTTTCATTCCGGGCCCTAAATCTAGAATGGTCGAGCCCATCAACCCTAGGATCACTGCTTGTAGGTAGGGGAGACTGCCGCCGTTGATATCCAATGAGCGCTGGTAGTACCCCATGGCTGTTTCGTACTGGCCCTGGAGTCTGGCGATATAACCCAGCATATAGTTGCCCGATACACCCGAGGGGATCGACCCGATCTGTCGGGCAATATCAGTGCCTTCTTGTGCGCAATCGCGAGCCAGTTCTATATCCCCATTGCGCAAATGGTAAATGGGGATCGAGAAGGTCAGCAGTTCGGCCTGATATTGGCGGTTCCCAGTTTCGGTTGCGAGTGCTTCAGCTTCCTGGATGGTATCCCAGGCTTCATTGAAGAGGCCCATGAAGATGTACGTGTTTGCGATGTGAGTCAACCCGTAAAGGCGTGGTTCGTCGGCCTCTAATTGGCGGCCGATTTCAACCGCCTGACCTAAGAAGTTCACCGCGCCATCGAAGTCAGCTCTGGCTGTGCAGAAGGCGCATTGGATCATTCCTCCTTCAGCCAGTCCTGGTAGGTCATTGACCTGCGTGGCCATTTGTTCTGCTTCTTCCAAAAGTTGAAGGGCTTCGGGCAGTTGCGCCATCCCAAAGCCAACTGCTTTGGCGAGCTTGTTTTTCCCCGAAACCTGCATAGGGATGTCGTCATGATTCTCACCAAAGGCGATCATCTGGCGGTACGTTTCAGCTGCCTTGGGGAAATCATAAGCAAATTCCAAAGCGCCCCCCAAGCCTTCGAATGCACAGCGGGCTAAGGCAATATCCAGATCGACTTTCTCCAACAGCTCGATAGCCTGGGTATACAACTCAATAGCCTCTTTGGTCGAATAGGCTTTGGCAGCGCGATTACCAGCTTCGACCAAATGGGGCAACGCCCTGGCAAATTCCCGCGCTTCGAGGAAATGGTGGGCGATGGCATTAGCGCGCTCAGGCTCATTGACCTCCATGCACTCTGCCACAGACTTATGTAGCTCGCGGCGTTTCTTCAATAACAGGGAGGCATAAACCGTCTCTTGCGTGAGCGTGTGCTTGAACATATACAGGCGCTCAGGCAGGCGGCTTTTCTCGCGGATCAACTCCCTACGCTGCAAATCGGTCAACGTGCGGTCTAGGGGGTCTTTGCTGAAGTGCACAGTTTCCAAAATATTGAAGGGGAATTGACGGCCGATCACCGAGGCTGTCTGTGCCACCTGGCGGGTATCCTCGTCGAGCTGGTCTAGGCGGGTGGTGATCACCGCATTGAGTGTATCGGGCACTGAGATGTTTTCGATCTCGCTGGTGGTCTGCCAATGCCCATCTTTGCGGATGATCAAGCCTGAGTCCAACAGGGAGCGGATCACCTCTTCGACGTAGAAGGGGTTGCCCTCGGCCTTTTCCATGATCATGGTGCGTACTCTCTGGGGTAGGTCGTCCACTTCGAGCAGGTTGGCAACTAGTTCACGAGAATTGTCCTTGTCGAGGGGCTGCAAAGCCACAGACTGATATCGATGCGCATAGTCACGAGCGGCGGTTTCGTGGAACTGCCAGGAAGGTTCTTGCCTCCGGGGCCGGAAGAGCGCCATCAGCAAAAAGGGCACGCGTTCGGTCAGGGGCAGTAACTGCTCCATTAGATCCAGGGATGTGGGATCGATCCAATGGACGTCATCCAGAACCAGAACCAGAGGGCTTTGTGAGGCCAGGGCTTCGATATAAGTGCAAATAGACTTGTACACACCTTGGCGCAGTTGGGGTGGAGCCAGGTAGCGGACGCGTTCGGCATCTTCACCATCGATTTCGATTTCTAGCATGCTGGCGAAATAGGGCGCGATCTCCTCGGCAAATTCAGGCGCGTTTTGCACCAGGCGGCTTTTGATGGCCTGATAGCGATCGGGATCTGTGTTCAGGGATTCCAATTCGAAGTGCTGCCTGAATAAGTCGATGAAGGGTGCGTAGGGTGTGGATGTTTCGTAAGACAGCGAGCGCCCCTCCATCCAAGTCAACTCAGCTTTCTTGGTGGCTACCGGAGTAGGGGATTTATATAGTTCTGATACCAGGCGAGATTTGCCCAGGCCGGCTTCACCCATCACCGAGACAATCTGGCCGCGCCCTTCCCGCAGCTCAATGACAATGCCGCGCAGTGTGTGCATCTCAGAGTCGCGCCCGATCAAGGGAGCATCCAGCCCATCGATGCCGCGAATTTGGCCTGGGGCAGACTTGATCCCCAGGACACGATACGCCTGGACGGGTTCTTCTTTACCCTTGACCTGGATACCGCCCAAATCTTCAAATGAGAAAATTGGTGCAACCAGACGATGGGTGTCGGCCGAGATTTGAATTGTGCCCGGTTCAGCCGTTTGCTCCATGCGGGCAGCCAGGTTAATAGCATCCCCCAGGGCGGTATATTCCATGCGCAGGTCAGATCCCACACCACCCACGACGACCAGCCCGGTGTTGATGCCCACCCGCACATTGACTTCCATGGCCCACTCTTCGAGGATCTTTTCCCGATAGCTCACAATGCCTTCCAGGATTTCAAGGCTGGCGAGCACCGCTCTTTGGGGGTCATCTTCGTGAGCAATGGGCGCACCGAAAAACGCTAGGATGCCGTCCCCCATCAGGCGAGCGATGGTGCCCTCATATTTGTATACCGGCGCGATCATATGCTCAAAAGCACCGTTGACGATCTCGTGCCATTCTTCGGGATCTAGTTTGCCCGCCGCGGCAGTGGAACCCTGGATATCGCAGAAAACCATGGTCACAATGCGGCGTTCACCCAGCGCATCCTGGGTTGTCTCACTATCTCGGGCGGCTTCCAGTTTCGATAATAATGCTGCGGGGACATATTTCCCTAGGTTTGAAGATGTAGGAGCAGGTGAAGTTTGAGCTTGCTGAGAAGTGGAAGCTGGCCCGGGTGGGGCAGCTTCCACCGGTGAGACTGGTTGTTCAGACTCCCTTGAGGTGGGTTGCCCGCAGTTTGAGCAGAACTTTGCATTGGGAAGGGTCTCTGTTCCGCAATTTGAACAGGACATGCTAAGCGGGGTCCCGCAATTGGAACAGAATTTCGCCCCTTGGGGATTTGAGAACTGACAATTCTTGCAAGAACTCATAAACTGTTACTCCTAATTTGCTCGCTTCAATACTCACCCCTTGGTACTTGCTGGACAAAAATGACGAACCAAGATATATTATACCAAATATTGTCCGAATAGTAAGAATTCGGGACATTACTTTAGTACTATTTGGGAAAGGATCGAAAATGAAGCCAGATTCTTCGGGTCGAGTTCAAATTTCCACCAAGATTCAAGAATTAATCGCCAGGGGTGAGTTAGATACCCAAGATTGTCTGCACCTCGCTGAAATCAAGGATCATGTTCCTTCTTCAGAAGGCTGTGGGAAATGCTTGCAGATGGGGGATACCTGGGTCAATCTGCGTATGTGTCTGATTTGTGGGCACGTGGGTTGTTGTGATAACTCCAAGAACACGCATGCCAGCAAACATTTTCATGAAACCAAGCATCCGATGATCGTCTCCTTCCAACCAAATGAAGATTGGCTTTGGTGCTATGTAGACGAAGCCATCTTCGACCCGTCGAATTGAAATTCCATGTTTGATTTTCTAAAGAAGGTCCCCCTGTTCGCCGACTTGCCCGATGAAGACCTGGATCGTTTGTGTGCCATGGTCGTTGAAGAGCATCTCCCTGCAGGGGAGACCCTCTTTACTGAGGGGGAGATTGGGGACAAAGCCTATGTGATCACCTCGGGCGAGGTAGATATCCTCAAAGTGTCTGGAGGTCAGGACGTCTTGCTGGCATCCCGGCGCGCTGGAGAGGTGATCGGTGAAATGTCCTTGTTGGACCAGACACCGCGTTTTGCCAGCGGCGTGGCTAAATCGGATTGTGATTTGTTGGCCATCAGCCATGAAAGCCTGGAAAACTTGTTAGATACCAGCCCTTCTGCGGCGAGGGTGATGCTCTCGACCATCACAAATCGCCTGCGCAGCACGGAGATTGTGCTCCGACAAAGTGAGAAAATGGCCCAATTGGGTACCCTCACGGCGGGTATCGCACATGAGCTCAACAACCCAGCCTCGGCCGCCCGCAGGGGCGCAGAACATTTGCAGAACTCTATGCGGTTATTCGAGCAGGCTTACCATCGTTTCCATGCCTTGGGTCTTAGTGATGAGCAGTGGCGTAGAACCAGCGAATTACAGGAATTTGTTAAAAAAGGTGCTGCTCAACCTGCAGACCTGGACAGCTTGGGACGCAGCGACCGTGAAGCGGAGATCGAAGATTGGCTCGATGACCATGAGGTTGAGAATGGCTGGGATTACGCCCCCCATCTGGTCAGCCTGGGATATCAGGCTGCCGATCTGGATGAACTCAGCACTGATTTTCCAGGTGAAGGCTTAGATGTGATCGTGGGTTGGCTGGGCACAATGTTCACGATCTACAGCCTATTAGAGGAGATCCAGCAGGGGACGACTAGGATTGGGGAAATCGTCAAATCGTTAAAATCTTATGTTTATCTGGACCAAGCGCCCGTTCAGGCGGTCGACCTACATGAAGGCCTAGACAACACCCTGGTGATGATGCGCAGCAAATTGAAGACCGGCATCACTCTCGAACGTCACTACGATGAGAACGTCCCCAAAATACAGGGCTATGGCAGTGAGCTCAACCAGGTGTGGACGAATATCATCGATAATGCCGTGGATGCCATGGAGGGCGAGGGTTCGATTTCCATTACCACGCGCATAAAAGGAAGTTGGGTGTTTATCGAAATCGAAGACTCAGGCCCGGGGATACCGGAAGATGTACAAGAGAAGCTGTTCAACCCTTTCTTTACGACCAAAGCGATGGGCAAAGGCACAGGTTTGGGATTGAATATCAGCTATAACATCATCCAGAAGCACAAGGGTGAGATCAAAGTTTTTTCGCGTCCGGGCAAGACCTGTTTTTCCGTACGTCTCCCGCTCAATTTTGAAGATGTCGAAAGTGGGAAGGCAGAACAACCCCCCATCCACCAGATTAGCGATGAGCATCTCGAAGAGATCTTATCCTCAACAAAAAACATTGCGGTTGTAGGGATCAGCGATCGCGAGAGTGCTGCGGCGCATTCTGTGCCAGCATATTTGCAGGCGCAGGGCTATCGCATATATCCAGTTAACCCCAAGTATGAACAAGTTTTAGGCGAGAAGGCGTACGCTGATCTGCATTCGCTAGAGGATCCTGTGGACGTGGTATTGGTCTTTCGCCGCAGTGACTTCGTGCCAGAGATCGTCCAACAAGCCATCCAGATAGGTGCCAAAGTTGTCTGGATGCAATTGGGCATCGTCAACCCGGATGCAGCTGAAATCGCTAAAGACGCCGGCCTCGATGTAGTCATGGATGCCTGCATGCGCCAGACTCACCAAAGATTGGTCCGGGTGACTTAATTTCGATGGTTTGGGCGCTTCTTTTGGCACACTTTCTGGGGGATTTTCCACTGCAAACCGACTGGATGATCCGCCGGAAAGCGAATTTCTGGGTACTCGCATTACATGGCAGCATCCATTTTGTGTTGATGGTGCTCCTCATGGGGGGGATTAGGCAACATATTTGGCCCCATTTGCTACTGCTCACATTCGTTCATATGATTCAAGATCATCTGAAAATTGTAGTGACCGTTCGATGGCCTGAGCGAATGGTATTCTTGTTCTTTTTCGATCAACTGCTGCACTATCTAGCCATTTGGGGTTTCGTAACCTGGATCCAGGCAACCCAAGAAGTAACGAATATTTTTGGCAATCAAGACTGGGTGATCATAACCATCGCCTATTTGATCGGAACCTATGTTTGGTATATCAGCGAACGAGTGATCTCTCACACCGATAACGAGTATTTAGAGATGGTCGAGGAAACCAAAATCGAGCGCATGTTAGCTCGCAGCGGATTGATCAGTCTTTTTTTACTGGCGCGCGCCTGGATGTTACCCAATCTTGCCCTAGCCCTGACCTGGCCTTATCGCGCGTCGAGTTTTCGCAAGCGGGTTGTCGTCTCAGATTTGAGCATTTCGCTGGGTGTGATCGTTTTTTTATTTGTAACCCTAGGGTTGGGCTAGTTTTTTTTTGCAAATTGAGTATATGACGCCAAAAACACAAGGCCTGGTATACAGATAGAAATTACACAGATCGCGAGGAATTTTCCGGGAATAGGGGGGTAGGGACTTCACCCCCCTATTCCTGGAAAACAACACTTCAAGCGTGTAACTCTTATAGCTTTGGCTGGTACAAATCCATAGCTGTATTCCAGCTAAATCTGTTACTTAATGTGCAATGAACGGTTGAGTTGATTGAACCGAAGGAGAGTGATCGATGGCGAAACCCATAATTATGACAGTTGACGATGAGATCCAGGTATTGAATGCGATTGCGCGTGACTTACGCGGACATTGCGGTGGGGATTATCGCATTATGAAGGCCAACTCAGGTGCTGAAGCCCTGGAGACACTGCAACAACTCAAGCTGCGAAATTCACCAGTGGCCTTACTGGTTTCCGATCAGCGCATGCCTGAAATGAGCGGAACGGAATTCCTTTCTCAAGCCATGCAGGTGTACCCTGAGGCCCGCAAAGTATTGCTAACCGCGTACGCTGATACCGAAGCGGCCATTAACAGCATCAATGAGATCGGCCTGGACCATTACCTGATGAAACCCTGGGACCCACCTGAACAGAATTTGTTCCCTGTGTTAGATGATCTGCTCAGCGATTGGTTAGCCAATGTTCTAATCCCTTATGATGGTATTCGGGTGGCAGGCACGTTGTGGTCTCCACAATCGCACAAGTTGAAGGATTTTCTCTCTCGGAATCGCATCCCTTACCAATGGCTCGATATTGAGATCGATTCAGACGCCAAGGCATTGGTCGAGTCTGTCAGCGAGGGCGATCATCGCCTGCCGGTGGTTTTTTATCCCGATGGAACGGTGATGATCCAACCTGAGATCCAGGAATGCGCAGCCAAAGTGGGTTTACAGACCCAGGCGACACAGCCATTTTACGATTTGATAATAATTGGAGCAGGTCCGGCAGGTTTGGGCGCAGCAGTATACGGGGCTTCAGAAGGGTTATCTACTGCACTGATCGAGCGCGAAGCCACAGGGGGGCAGGCGGGCACCAGCTCGCGCATCGAAAATTACCTGGGATTTCCCAAGGGGATCAGCGGGGGAGACCTGGCTCGGCGCGCTACTGATCAGGCCAAGCGTTTGGGCGCTGAAATCCTGACCGCAGTTGAAGTCGTCAATGTGCGCGTGGATGGCCCCTACCGCATTGTAACCCTCAGAAATGGTACGGAGTTGAGTTGCAAGGCCTTGATTGTTGCTACTGGAGTCACATTGAGGCGCTTAGATGTGCCCGGTATTGATCAGTTCACCGGCGCGGGTGTATATTATGGCGCTGCCCTGACGGAAGCGGCTCATTACCGCGGCCAGCACGTCTATGTGGTGGGAGGAGCGAACTCTGCGGGTCAGGCAGCTATGTTCTTCTCACGCTATGCCAGTCAGGTAACTATGCTTGTACGGGGGGATTCGCTCACTAAGAGCATGTCGGCATATCTGATCGATCAAATTGATGGCACTGAGAATATTAATGTTAAAACCCAAACGGCTGTTACAGAAGTATTTGGTGACGATAAGCTAGACGCCATCAAAATCAAGGATTCACAAACCGGTGAAGAAACTAAAGTGCCCGCGGCGGCCTTGTTTATTTTCATTGGAGCAAGATCTCATGCCGACATCGTAAAAGATATCGTTGAGTGCAATGAAGCGGGATTCATCTATACGGGTAGTAATTTGCTGCGTGACGGCAAGCGTCCCAATGGATGGAAGGATAACCGCGATCCTTTCTTGATGGAGTCTAGTGTACCTGGAATTTTCGCGGCAGGCGATGTTCGTGATGGCGCTGTGCGGCGCGTGGCCTCAGCGGTGGGTGAGGGGGCGATTGCCGTCAGCCTGGTGCATCAATATTTGAAGACCGTTTAAGTTCAGGAGTGCTTTTCATCGACGTCAGCATCGCGCACTAAGAACAATCTTAACTCAGAGATTTCTAATGACCAACCCAAACGGAGGTCAGATGATGGATAGCGCGATTCTAAAAGTATTGGACAGAGATGAATTGATAACTGATCGTCCTTTTACACACACCGATCATATTCCCAGGGATCGCGAAGTGTTGTTGTATATGGCGAATCAGGTGTGTGTGGTTATCGACGAGCATCTGCCTGCCCTTAGGGTAGGTAAGCCGATTTTTGTCGATGAACCTGATGGGCGCTGGCACCGGTATCAGATACCTCAACCTAAGGCTTTAGTGCAAGCGAAAAAAATAATTCTGGTCGGATTTTTTGGCCAAAAACGCGCTGGAGTGTCTCCTGATTACTTCTTGGAATATAGTAAAAAACTCATTGAGAGAATTCCAACATTTCCAGAGATTCTTAGTTACAGCACGATGGCTTTGCCAAATGGTGATTTCAGCAACCTTGTGCTGTTGTCGAATGAAGAGATTAAGTTGAGATGGATGGAGGGCAATATACACAATCAGGCGGTTTCACGCTCCCCTAACTATTACAGTTCTGTGCGCATCAATAATGGTTTACTTCCTCAGGGTGTCTTACACCCCAATTTGCTCAAGATTAAACAGGTAAAGTATTGCGATTACGGCGAAACGCCTCCATGGAAAGGTATCCGAGATCTTTCCTTAGAATCGTAAAGCTAATTTGTGCCACGTTCGATCAAATCTCGCACCAGCATCACTTCGATCCACAAATTGCCCTGATATTCGTTCCGAAAAGCAATCAGTCCCTCCAACAGACGATCGAACGTTGCGCTTGGGTGGGGGCGGTTGATTTTTCGATACAACTGATGATTGCCTGCATCCAGGGATGGTAGCACGGCATCAGCTGCCGTGAGTGCCTGCCGAACCCCGGGCAAATAAAGCAATGACCCATTTGTTATCACGGCAATCGGTAAATTTGTCAGAGCTTTGACTTCTCGGATTAATTTGCCAATGCGAGCATACAAAGTCGTCTCTCCAGAACCGACCAAGGTGATCCAATCTATTTCGCCGGGGGAGTGATTCGCTAAAGTTAGCTGAACCTCGGCCAGAATATCCTTCAGAGGGAAAAAAGCTTTACGCTCGAAAACCATCGGCCTGGAGCGCCCCAACTGGCAATAAACGCAATTCCAATTGCAGGTTTTGTGGGGAAGCGGATCAATCTCAAGATATTGCCCCAGGCGGCGGGAGGGAACAGGCCCGAATACGTAGTCCATGAAAATCTTTCTATTAAGATCTCATCGATACCAGTTGCACACCGGCCCGGTGCACCTGCCTGAAATTACCCCCTTGTCTGACTGACCGTAAAACTGGGTCTATGGCTTCGACTACCGATCCACACAACAGATCGACGCCGTGATCGAAGAGCACCAGGCTGAGTGGCGTCGTAGGCCCTAACAGGATCACCAGCGCATTGGGCGAGCAAAGCTGCAAAAGTCCATCCAGGGTGCTGTTCATCAAGGTCATGGATGTGATGGCGACAACGTCCGCCTGCGGAAGGACCTCACTGGCTGTTGATGCAGGCAAATCTCCGGGTTGTGGATCCAGCTCTAAGACATGCAACTGTCCAACCTGTGCGCGCAGCCGGTCGATGAAGGGGAAATGTCCGATCAATGCAACCGTTTTCCCTCGGCCGTGTGCGCTGATGACCTCTTCAGCGTTGATCTCTTGCCAAGTTCGAGAGTGGCGTGGCAGCAGAGCATTCAAGGCAGCGGCCCCAACACTTACAAGCGTTGGTTGCTCGGAAAACATCAAAGAGGCCAGTTCTCGACCGCTCATGGTTTCCAGGTGCCCTGCTTCGGGAACATCGGGACGGCCATGTTCATGGCCACCCCTGAGAGTAGACGCCAGACCGCATTGGCGCTGACCGTTGACTTGCATGACCACGGCCGTCCAATGCAGCCCGATACATATATGGACAGCCTCTCCATCATGGAGGGTATCCAAGAGATCGTCGATTAGCTTATTCATTATAAAAACAAATATCCTTAGTGGTTCTCACTTGAATATAAACTCAAGGAAGCTCCCGCTGGTTTCGGTTATTTGGCGAGAATACCGCTTTGCTAATTGGATCAAACAAAGGTATTAATCTTAGAACTTGCGCATTTTATACAGTCCCAGGGTAGACACCCAACCGCGTTGGGTGTCTATTTTATTTCTTTGTCCGCCCAACGTGGCTTCGTCGTGAGCTCAGCCGAACGGTTGGGCTTGCTACCCCAAGTGCGGAAGCCCTGCATTAATAGGGGTTTACTCTTATCAGAAATATACTCTTCAGTGGTCGTGATGCTCGTGACCGTGGCCGTGTTCGACACTCTCTTTGCACGGGGCAGCTCCACTGAGCTCGCCGCCCAGGAAACTTTCCAGGGCCTGGTGTACGGTCCCCGTTGCACCCGTGGCGGATTGAATGCCAAATTGCTGAAAGAACTGAATAGCCCTGCCGCCCATCCCACCGCTGAGCATGACATCGGCATTCTGCTCTTTGATGAAGCCAGGTACCTGGCCTGGTTGGTGGCCATTATAGAAAGGATTCTCGATGACTTCTACGGCTTTGACTTCAGTTCCCTCAACGTCGATCAGGGCAAAGAACGGACAGCGGCCAAAGTGATGGGCTACAAGACTGTCCAATCCATTGTTAGTTTCAGTGGATATTGCAATACGCATACTTATGTCTCCTTGTTGATTCGGTTGGTTAATTCTTCAGCGGCGACATACCCTGCCACTGTGATTTCTTGTCTTTCTACTTCTGGTACGTCTGCGACGGCCTGTTTGATCTGTTGAACCAGGAACACGGCAATAGGGCATAGTGGGGATGATGGACGAAAGGTATATTGCACCAGACCATCATCTGTGACCTTTAAACCCTCGATCAATCGCATCCGCACAACGTCGGCTCCAGTTTCGGGATCGATAACCTCCCTCAATCGCTGGATGATTTCCTGGTGTAGTTCTTGAATGCCTTTGTTCATGCTTGATCACCCAACAGGGTATCCAACACTTTGGACCAGATCTGGTGTAAAGCCTGACTGGCTGGTGCGTTGGGAGCGTACACGGTCACTGACTGGCCTTGGACCATGGCTTGGGTAACGGTCAAGTCGAAGGGTATCCGTCCGACCATCTCGATACCGCGCTCTTGGCAGAAGGCTTCGATCTCAATTGCGCCCTTGGGGAACAGGTCGGCTTTGTTGATGCAGACCAGTGTCCGTACCCCAAAATGGTCGCTGGTTTGCAGGACGCGGCGCATATCATGGACTCCGGCCGCGGAGGGTTCGGCCACGATCAGCGCCAGGTCTGCCCCCGAAACCGCCGAGATCACAGGGCAGCCGATCCCTGGAGGACCATCGACCAGCACCAAGTCGAGGTCCGCATCCATGGCCAACAAACGGGAATTCTGTTTGACTAGGGTGACCAATTTTCCAGAGTTCTCCTGTGCGGGGGTCAAGGCGGCATGGAAAAGCGGTCCAAAGCGACTGTCGGAGTGGAACCATTCCCCAGCGATCTGCTCGTGCATGCTTATGGCCCCCTGGGGGCACTGGTACACGCAAGCCGCGCAGCCGTCGCAGGCGATGGTATCTACCTCGAAAAGGCCGAAACTTTCATGGACGGCATCGAATCGGCAGACTTGTTCGCAAGTGCCGCACCCCTGGCATAAATCGGGGTCGATGACAGCGACTTTGCCACCCCAGAAATCATCTCTCTCAAGGATCTCTGGGGATAGGACCAGCTCCAGGTTGGACGCGTCCACATCGGCGTCAGCCAGCACAGCCCGCACCGGGGAATCATCCATCGCTGCCAGATGGGCAAATGCGGCTGTGACACTAGTCTTGCCGGTGCCTCCTTTGCCACTGAGTACCACGAGCTGTTTCATTGTCTTAGACATTGGATGGTTGTATGGATCATTTACTTCTACGTTGTATTTGCCTGATGATCCCCAAGATAAAGTTCATCCGTGGGACCCTCTCCATGTACTCTCGGTAGACCTGGCCGAATTTCTCGATCTCGTGCTGATCTGCTTTGTAGATATCGATATACATCAGGACAATGGGGGGAATACCGAGCAGCACGATCAGCCAGTGTTGAGATATCAGCATCAGCGCCAGATTGAGCAGTATTCCGGCCAGATATTGGGGGTGCCGAACGATACCGTAGAGACCGCGCTCAACCAGCACCGTCGTCTTGACGAAACTTTCTCCCTTCGGAACCCCGGCTTGCTTTCGAAATATAAGGATGGGTAGAACGCCGAATAACACGGAAATAGCCCAGGTGAGCCATCCAAGAATTCTGAGTACTGAGGAACCGGCGGCAATCTGGAAGAAGAAAAAACATATCAGTTGGGCGATGGTGAAGATACCCGCGATAGATGACGATAAATAATCTTTCCAGGTTTCCATACTCTACCTCCTGACGATAATCAGGCTATTCGGTCTCTGGGAAGCGCCGTGGGCATAACCCCGGCAGTTCCTAGAGAGCCGAACTTTTGCATCCTTTCTTTGAGTATTTGTGTGTACAATAGCTGGAACTCCTCTTGATAGGCTGGCTGAATATCGATCAGCAATCTCCCCTGCGCAATCCCTTCACCGATCTGTCGTTCGAGGGGGATGCGCATGAGGATGGGAATGCCTGCTTCCTGGCAGTAGGCCTCCACACTGGTATCGCCAATCCCTGCGCGGTTGATGATCACGCCGGTTGGGATGCCAAGCTCACGCGTCAAGTGCACAGCTAACTTCAGGTCATGCAGTCCGAATGGGGTTGGTTCAGTCACCAAGAGCACATAATCCGAGCCGGAAATCGTTTCAACGACAGGGCAGGAAGTGCCAGGCGGTGCATCGAGAATGACGATCTCATGCTGCTTGGCATCATGCCATTCCTTGAGCTGGCGGATGATGGGGACAGCCATCGGCTCACCGATGTTGAGCAGCCCGCGGCTGAAATCGAACTCATCTGGGGTTAGGCCGCTTTCCAGGTTTCCCAGGTTTTTTGGAATTTCTGAGATCGCCTTTTCTGGGCAAACCAGGGTGCAGCTTCCGCAGCCATGGCAAAGTTCGGGAAACACCAGGGGGACCCCTCCAAAGACGACGATGGCGTGGAACTCACAGACTTGGCCACAGCGACCGCAGCCCTCACAGCGGATCTCATCTACGCTGGGGATCAGAATATTTACATCCTGGCGCTGGTCGAAAACCGGGTTCAGGAACAAGTGTGCGTTGGGCGCTTCGACATCACAATCCAGGTACGCGACCTGTGCTCCATTCCGGACCAGGCTAGAGGCCAGGCTGGCGGCGACGGTAGTCTTACCGGTGCCGCCTTTGCCGCTGGCAACCGCAATCTTCATCGGTGACGAGAACCTCCGCCATGCAATTCTTTACCGGTTGCGGTGGAAGTGGTTTCGAGTTCCCCGGCCAGGAAATTATCCAAAACATCGTTGACGGAGCCGTCTTCAGCCAAATAGGCCTGAATTCCAGCAGCTTCCAGGGCTGAGAAGGCGCTGGGACCATAGCGTCCACTGATGATCGCCTCAGCGCCATTTTCGGCGAGGAATTGGACTGCCTGGGGACCTGCTCCGCCACGCGCGCTGGCAGCGGGGTTAGCGAAGGCTTGCCAGGCGCGTGTGTCGCTGTCGATAATGATGAAGTAATCACAGCGTCCAAAACGGGGACTGAACTGCGCTTCAATAGCATTATTAACGGAAGTAATCGCAATTTTCATATTATGGGGTCCATTCTTTCCAAACTTTGCCAACCAGTTCGGGACCAGGTGTAAGTGTAGGTTGGCCGGGTTCCCAACCTGAAGGAGTCACTTCGCCGGTCTCGTAAACGTGCTGGAACGCTTTGATTTGCCTGAGTAATTCGTTCGGATTGCGCCCAACTTCGGGTGTCAGCACCTCCATGGCACGGATGACAAAGTCGGGATCGATAATGAAGCGGCCACGGATGTCGACCCCAGCAGCTTCGTCGTAAACGCCATAAATTGCGCCAATCTTGCCGCCAGCATCAGAGAGCATAGGGAAGGGGACACCGCCCTCCACCATCTTGGATAATTCTTCTGCTTGCCAAATCTTGTGCACAAAGCGGCTGTCTGTACTGACTGAGAGAACTTCGACATCGAGGGCTTGAAATTCATCATTGAGGGCAGCGACCGCTGCCAGTTCAGTCGGTCAGACAAAGGTGAAATCGCCAGGGTAGAAACACAAGACGATCCACTTCCCTTTGTAATCGGACAATTTGACGGGCTGGAAACCGACATCTTTCATAAAAGCGCTGGCTTCGAAATCAATGGCTTCTTTCCCTACGGTTGCTACCATTTTGCGTGCCTCCTGTTGTGGAATTGAGTCAGCCGCAGTTGCGGCTGGCAATATTGGTCCGCGGACGGGCTTTACACATCCATCTTTGAGTTTTGACATCATTGCCTCCAAGCTCTTATCGATTGAAAAATCCTATCGATCGCAAAGCAGTGTGTGGATTAGATTATTTGGCATCTTGTTCATCATTTAGCAAATCTGCGGCCGGTCTGGTGTTGGACCAGCCTCTACCGCGCATTCCAGCACCGCGCAAGCGAAACCTTCGACGGCGACCGCCGCGTCGCTGGCCAAAGCCTCTCCCTGGGCTTAATCGAGCAAACCTGGGTTGGGAATCACCAGCACAGTTTCCTGCGCCGCGGCCCGTTCGCGAGCCATCACCCCTGGGTCCAGTTCCATCTTGATTTGGCATGTTCTATCTCCTTTCATTTTGTATCAATTCATTTCTGTAGTATTAGCTCTCTGGGATACGCCGTGGGACTATCCAGATTTAGGGGTGAGTGGGGTGCTCCGCACCCCGCTCTCCCCTAAATTAATAGGGGCATTACTGATAAACTGATCAATCATTTTGTAAAATTGTTTCCTTATAAGCCATCAAGAGGGTATCGATCTCATTCCGGGTTTTCTGTAGATCGCCAATCCATTCGGAAAGACGCTGTTCACCATCAGGCAGAATTTGGTAAACACGTCTACGCGGCCCATTGCTCGCGTCATCCCATTGGGAGGACACCAAGCCGCAATTTTGCATATCTCGCAGAGCACGATAGATCAAGCTGGCATCGAAACATTCGCGGTCGAAGCCAAACTCCCCAATCCCATCCAGCAAACTATAGCCATGCTCAGACCCACGCGTCAACAAGAGCAGTAGACAGGGCTTCAGGAAACTCATGACCCGCTGTCGTCGCCCTCTCCCCCTGCCTATACCCCTTCCACCTGGCATGAGATTTCTCCTTTGCGTGGAAATTTATATAATCGGTTACTATTTTGATCGAAGGAAAGAATCTTAGATCAATAGACCCTTCGCTCGTCACGCTGACCGCATCATCATCATCAATAAATGTCATATTAAGTTGTATGATGTAATCTAAATCACTATAGACAAAATGTCAATAGTGACGTTTAGCACATAAATATCCACATATTGCGCTTAATGTCACTAAAAAAGTTTGCTTGCAGAGAGATATAATCAATCCACCAAAATTCGTTGTTGTGTTGTTAACTATGAAAAATAGCAGGTGATATATGATTGAAGTTGCGCGCCTTGAGACTTTTCTACAAGCTGCAGAGAATCTGAGTTTTACTGAGGCAGCTCGTAATCTTCATTTAACTCAGCCAACGGTAAGCCATCACATTAAGGCCCTCGAATGCGAGTTGAATGTTAAACTGTTTGAAAGGGACTCCCCTGGTTTGCGCCTCACGGAGGCAGGACGCCTGCTATTGCCCTGGGCTCGCAAAGTCGTGCGTGATTCAATTGAATTACAGGGAATGATGGAGGCTTTACAATCAGGGATTGCGGGCAATCTGCGTATCGCTTGCAGCACCACAGCTGGAAAATATGTTTTGCCACAGCTCGCAGCGAGGTTTTGTCAACTCAACCCAGGGATCAATGTACGCATTCTACGATGCACGCCTGAGCATGTAGTGCCACGACTGTTGGATGGAGAAGCCAATCTGGGGGTTGTCAGCTATGAAATGCATGAGGAGGAAATGGAGTTACAGGAGTTTTTTGAAGATGCCATCACCATGATTGTTCCAGCTCACCATCCTTGGGCTTCGAGATCCTCAATCCGACCTTCTGAACTAATTGGCGAACCGATCATCATGCGCGAACCCTCCTCTGGGACTCGCCGTGTAATGCTCTCCGAACTGGCCAAATTTGATATTAGTCTAGATGATATTAATTTCTTCATGGAATTAGGAAATGCGGAGGCGATCGTGCGGACAGTAGCTGCTGGGTATGGGGTCTCCTTTGTCTCGACGT
This sequence comes from uncultured Anaerolineales bacterium, assembly GCA_964438295.1. Classification (GTDB taxonomy): domain Bacteria; phylum Chloroflexota; class Anaerolineae; order Anaerolineales; family UBA11858; genus NIOZ-UU35. The sequence goes on along the minus strand of CAYTKR010000012.1, from coordinate 37,604 downwards.
TAGCCTCCGCATGTCCGTTAGAAGGAGGGAATATCGTAGCTGTGCCTGTTGAAGGGCTCGATTTGCGCCGAAAAATATTTATGGTGCGTAAACGACTAGTTGCTCCCAATCGTCCACAGGAGGCATTTTGGAGTTTTGTGCACGATCCTGCCAATCTGGATTTAATCCGATTAGCAACATTTCTTTGGAGACGGTAAATGCCAGTACGATCGCAGAAAGATCAGCATGCGAGAATCACAAGGCTCCCTACCCTAGGGAGCCTTGTTTGTAATCCTCCAATCTCCCCGATACTGAAGGCACAGTTTGTGGAGGAGGATTAGCCTCATTTGGTGGAAATCGTTGGTGAAATTAATTTCTCTCGATATTTGCAGAGCAAAAAGGTCGCCAACATCCATACTACGACCGCGTTGACCCAGCGTCCATCCCACCCCTTTTTTATTTGGGCCAACGGGCTTATCGAAATGCCATCTGAGTTCGAAGTGGCAGTATATCGAAAACAGTCCTGATCCCCTAAAGGGAAATTTGCGGACTTTCGCGCCCAATATTTTTGGTCTTCAACGATTTGGGATAGCTGTTCAATCTCACCATACACGATATGGCGTCCGTCGTTGCGGCCAAAGTACATTCTTTTCCAGATTCCAGAGCCCATAGTGGGATCTGCCATTTGCCATTTTCCAAAAGTGTTGTACTCTACCCAGGCATGTGCTAGGCCAGGGTTTTCCAATGTGCCTTTTTGTCCTCTTTTCACAAAGGGATCAGGGTATAGGAATCCGATCACCATTTGGGCTGGAATGTTTGAGGCTCTACTCAGGGCAACCATGAGACGTGCATAACCCGCACATACGCATGATCCAATTTCATAGCTCTTCAGCGCTGATGAGCTTATACAATCTTCCTGCATTTGTGAGTACGATAGGTGTTCTGACGTAAAAGAATAAATTCGGTACACATCGTTTGAGCTTGCAGCGCTCCTTAGATCTGCAGCCTGATCTCGAATAAGATAGTGGTCAGATTCGATCCCTGATTGGGGTAACAGGTGGAATGCTTTCAAGGCACTCTCCCAGGATATTTTCCCTTGGCGCAGCTTTACATCATATTCAATAATTGCTTCGCTATACTCGTCTGCACTCATATCAGTTGAAAGCTTGAGCGCGTTGACATGATCGTGCATTTCAGTTTGCTGGGCACCCTCCCATAGGATATTTAGGTTGCCGACCCATTGATAAGGACCGCTCTGGGGGACCAAAACACCTAGAAAAACGGAGGTCTCCTCGTCAGCACTTGTAAAACTAAAAACTTCGGTAACATGATAGTACAAGTTTGCAGGGAAGAAGAAAAATGCGAACACAACGGCTGTAACCATCAGTCCCAGGCAAATAGCTACTCTGCCTACGCAAAGTGTCGTTCGGGCAACTTTTTTGCAGTGTATCGAATAGCGCGCAAAAAATTGGTCATTCATTCAGATAGTTCTCATAAGTGAGTAATTTGGGCGGTCCCGGTGATTGAACCGCCCGTTACATGACACTAGAATGTGTAGGTCATCTTTGCCCCATCAACATCCAATAAAAAAGGCGGTGCCTTCTTGATCAAGATGCGTTCGTCGCGCAAATCCTTGGGGTCGATACCCTTATTCTCTAAGGCCAGTTCGCAGAGAACGATCTCGCCGCCCAAATCCAGGATGGTATTGAATAATTCAACGGGATTGGGTAATCCCTTGGGTGTGCCGAGTTTTTCTAATTCTCCTTTCAATGCCCACTTTGCGCCAGCGGGGCACAAGAAAACGTGCACATCATAATCCAGGCTCAACCCTGAAGTGGAGAATATCAAGGTCGGCATGATATTGGTTGCGGTGTCGCCATTGCAGACAACGGCCATTTTTTCTGTCATAAACTATCTCCTATTGTTAGGTGACAGTCATTACACGGGCAATGACTGTCACCTTTTTACTTTGGTTAGGCGACCCTTATCTCTGGGGGCGCACGAAGATCAAGTATGCTGTAACCCAGGCACCTAGTGCGATTGCGATTGCAGCGACAAAGGAGCCGATCGATAGCTGCGGAATCCCGCTCAAGATATGGGTCACGTTGCAGCCGCCAGAGGTGACCGCACCAAATCCCATGATCAAACCTCCCAAGAAAGCCTGGCCGATCATGCCGATCTTTGGGAAACGGAATTTGAATTCACCTGCGAGCAGCGCGGCAATGAAAGCGCCGATCACGATCCCAAGAACCATTGCTGCAATCCAGTTGACGGCCTGACCCTCTACCCTAAGGATCAGTACTTTCACCCATTGGATCCAACCAGCGGTAATTCCCAGTGGGTAATTACGACCAGCAGCGGCTGAGATTGGGAAAGAAATAATTCCAACAATGCCGATTCCAATTCCAGTTACTAACCAATTCCAGGTTCTCTTGAAAAATGGAACAGATGAATCGACTGCCAGATCATCGTCGCCATTTTTGCGAGCCATTAAGAACCAGATTACACCCGCCAGAACAGCGATGATAAGAGCCAAAATCCAGTAAGGAACACCGAGGAGATTCGCCAAGGTCAAATTGGCATCATCCGCGGTTTTCACAATGGTGCTGGATTGCAAAGTTGCTTTGATAGGTTTTAAGAAACCCATCGCAGTCAGGGTTCCAGTTGTGGCCAATCCGATGACTGCAGCCAGGGCGCCCATCATTCCTTCGCCAACTCGATAGGTGATCCCGCTGGCGCAGCCTCCGGCGACTACCATGCCGATGCCGAAAATGAAGCTTCCCACCAGGTTTGCTCCCCAAAACAAAGGCTTGGGGTTGATCGTAATGATACCTGCAGCATCCATGATGGCAAATCCAACCATCTCAACTAAGATTGCCACACCCACAGACTTTAGTAGTGTGTAATCTTGTAGCAATGCAGTATCGCGGATTGCGGAATTCATGCAAAACCGCCCGCGTTGCATTACAAAGCCAAATATTATTCCTACAATCAATCCAGTGATTATTGCAGTTGTCATTGTCATTCTCCAGTTATCTATGCTTATTTCAAGCCAAAGGCTTCTATCAACATACGGTGATTGGGGCCATCGAGTTGTTCGACTGAAACTAACTTGTGACCCTGCTTCTTCAAATTGCGGGGAATCCGTTCCACTGACATCGGGTAATCCAACAGAACTTCCAGGACTTCTCCCTTTTCCATCTTCTTCAAGGTGGTCATGGTATTCATGTCGGGATACGGGCAGATCTTGCCGCACACATCCAAGGTTTTGGTGACAGTGATTTCTTCGCTCATAGAAATTCTCCTTATTTTAATAGTCACGATTTTTATGTCACTCTGAGCAGAGCGAAGAGTCTCCCACTCTGGAAGTGGAGATTCTTCACTTCGTTCAGAATGACAAAGCGTGAGATACTGAACTTATCTAATAACTAAACGTCATCTTGGCGCCTTCGGCTTCGAACAAGAATGTTGAAGCCATCATGACTTCGACGCCGTCTAGCAGGTCTTCCTCCTGCATGTCCCAGATGGGTAGGCCAAGCTCGCACAGGATGACACGCCCATCGAGCACCTGAATGGCATCAAATAATTCCACCGGGTCTGGCTGGCCTTTTAAGTCTTGGAATTGATCAAGGGCACCTTTTGCGAGCACCTTGGCGCCACCGGGTTGGACGAAGAACAAGACCTCGTCTCCTGTGGCCGCTACAGCTGCGGCCATGACCAGTGCAGACATTACACTGTGTTCATCGTCATGGTTTAGTGTGACAACAATCTTATCTATGCTTTCTTCGGTCAAGGTTCACCTCCGTGAATGACTTTGTTCCAGTTGGCAGTTTCTTCCAAAGTAACTGCCAACTGGTTTCGCGAATGATTCAATCCGCTGCAGAGGCAACTGCCTCTGCAGGTGCTTCTCTTTCTAGTTGTGCAGCTTTGGCTTTTACTTCTTGGAAATAAACCGCGAAAGGGCGGTAGAGTAAGTGAGCCCATTTCCCCATGGGCCCGATGCAAATGTAAAGCATCATCATGACCACCAAATGACCCACATAGGTATAGTATGTTGCCAAGGGTAATCCCAAGTATCGGAAAGCACTGATTAAAAGACCAGAAAGGGAAAGCAAAATCAGTAACACCGGGAATAGCCAATCGCTGAAATGTGAGTATTTGTGCATTTGGTGTTCTTTCTTAAAACGACCCCAAAGAGCCTCTCCCGCTCCATAGATGATAGCCAATGCGGCCAAATAACCAATCCAGCGTTGTGGATGGTAGAGGGGATAGAGATTGTCAGTTTGAAACCATGTCAGGAATACTACGATTAGCACAAACATAGCGCCGTAACCGAACACCAGGATCAAATGGCTGACCCAGCGGCGTTTACCTTCACATTTAGAGAATCTCTCTTGGGTTAGGGTGTGGAAAATCAATTTCCATCCCTCATTAAGAAACACCGACAAGGACGGGATCTTCAGCTTCCCTCCCTCACGGAATATGAGGGTGAACATGCGGGCTAGGTTCGAAAGCAAGAAGAAAGCCAGCACCGCGGCCAGAACCAAATCAGCGACGTGGATCATCTCAACTGGGGCAAAGGTGTTCAATTCGACTTGCTGGGTAACCAATGGGCCATGTAGAAGTAAGGCCAATAAAATGACTACAATGGCTCCAATCAGCAGTGCACCAATTGACCAGGCTTTTGATGTATATAACTTGTGTGATAAGCCAGTCCAGTCGTATTGGGCCGTCAGCCAGCGGCGCATAGCCATCATGGTTTCGCCAGGTTCAGCCTGCTTGGGGCAGGTTTCAGAGCAATCGCCGCAGTAGTAACACAGCCAGGGGTCCAGGCTGCTCTGCATGCGCGCTTTCAAGCCCACCTGTGTCAGGCGGATCATATTGCGCGGGAAGGGGTACTCGTCGCTGGTTAGGGGGCAGATGGCTGTGCAATTGCCACAGTTGAAGCATTTTTCGATGCCCACGGCACCATATTCTTTTAGCTCATGCATCAGGGTAGGATCGATTCGGGTGCTCATCGTTATGCCTCCACCTGCTTGTACAGAACATAGTCTCCGCACATGCCATCCTCGGCTACAATGTCATATTTCTTCATTGCGGTCAGATGCCAGAGAACTTCTTGCGTAGGCGCATCGATAGCCTCGGCAATTTCGGGGACTGTCTTGGCGTTCTCGCGGATAACTTGGCATATTTCGCGATGGAATTGCTTATGTACTTTGAGAACAGCCTGAGTCTGTTTTACAGTCTCCTGGTGATCAATGCGCAGTTTTTTGAGCAATTCTGCTCGTTTCTTTGCTGCTTGTTTATCAGTGCTCATGCAGGTACCTCCACCAGTTCAGCATGGTCAAGCGCGAAGGCCTCAACCATGGCCTCGTACTGGGTCAACGTCCAACCCTGGACATCAATCGCCCGATTGGGGCAGGCGCTGACACAATTACCACAACCGGTGCAATTGGCTGGGGTCACCACCGCACGCTGGACCCGTTTGCCATTCAGGGAGATGGTTTGTAAGGCAATGGCGTCTTCATAGCAGCACACCTCAACGCAGGCGCCAGTGCCGTCACATTTCTCCGGGTCTACCTGAGCGACAAAGGGCTCGAGTTTAACCTTCCCCTGACCGAGTAAGGCACAGACTTTGGCGGCAGCCGCCGCGGCAGCCGCACAGCTCTCCTGAACGTTCATCGGTCCCTGGGCCGTCCCAGCCAGTACGACACCAGGCACGGCAGTCTCCACAGGTTGTAGCTTGGGGTGTACTTCGAGCAAGAATCTGTCGGTGCCAGCGGAGATCTTCAACATCTGGATCAAGTCGCTGACATCGCGCGGCTCGATGCCCACGGCCAAGACCACCAGGTCTACCGGCACTTCGATCTCTTCACCCCAGGTCAGGTAATCCTTGACATGTACGAGGGCTGGATGGCTGTCATCAGGCTCAGCAGCGACCACTTCAGGACGCTCATCCCCATGGAAGCGCAGGAAGCGAACCTTGTTCTCCAGCGCGTCGCGATAGTAATTTTCGTGGCCGCGCCCATAGGTGCGGATATCTTCGTAAAGGTCGTAGATATTCATCTCTGGGAAACGTTCGTGCAACTCGTTAGCCATATGTAACGTTGCGGTGCAACAAACCCGAGAGCAGTAATCGTTGACCTGACCATTCTCATGGGGCTCGTGGACCCCATCAATTTCGCGGCTGCCCACACAGTGGATGAGCGCCACATCCCTCACGGGGTGGTCGTTCCAGGTGAGGGTTTTACTGTCCTTGTGCAACGCCAAATAACGGATCAATTGGGGCAGAGTGACCACTTCGGGGATCTCTCCATAGCCATATTCGCCTTTACGTGGTTCATAGGGATTGAAGCCTGTAGCCACAACGATTGCACCCACCTTGAGATCGATGGTTTTTGGCTGGTTGTGCAGAACAGTTGGTTGACCTTTGATCACGATTGGCTCGCCATCGTAATGCTCCCAGTCAACAGCCGGTGAGGTTGGATAGCAATCAGGGCAAGCCTGGTAGATTACTTTACGCGTGGTTAGCCCATAATTAAACTCATCAGGGACCTCTTGTCGGCAGGCTGCCATAGCGTCTTCAGCGACATCATTTCTGACACCCCGGGATTGCTCCAAAATTTGGACCTGATAATCACCCACATATCCAGCGACGTTCACGACCACGGCTTGGGTTATGACGTTCACGTTAGGGTGGACGACAACCTCCCAAATTAGGTCATGTAAAGACTCGCGCGCATTTTCCTCCGTGGGGAATAAGCTTTCTAATTGGGCCATGTGCCCACCCAGGAAGGGGGTCTTTTCGATCAGCGTTACATGCAGTCCGCGTCGGGCAATATCTAAAGCAGCGCGCAATCCCGCCACGCCGCCGCCGATTACCAGGGCATGTCGTTCGGCATCCAGCTGGATGGATTCCAGGGGTTCGAGCAGGCGTGCTTTGGCAATACCGGCAGCCATCAAGCGAATGGCCTTCTCACTGGCGCCAGCGGGGTTATCGCCGTGCACCCAACTGTCCTGCTCACGCAAACCGACATGGTGATATAGATAAGGATTGAGACCAGCGCGTGAGACGGTGCCGCGAAAAGTCTGTTCGTGCAGCGAAGGCGCACAAGCCCCGACAACCACGCGGTTGATGCCTTTTTCGCGGATATCCTCTTCGATCATAGATTGCCCGGCATCCGAGCACATCGACATATCCGTGCGAGAAACAACCACGTTGGGCAAATCGCCGACCGCTTTGGCAACGCCTTCGCAATCCACTACATCGCTGATGTTGCCGCCGCAATAGCAGGTGTAGACACCAATGCGGATATCTTTTTCTGTGTTCTCAGGCATGGATGGCCTCCATGGTTTCTTCAACTGGCTTGGGGTGGCCATTGTTGATTTCTTCAATGTAGGCCGCAGCATCGGCCGCGGCTGCTCCTGCCATCACCACGCTATCGACGATATCCATGGGAGAAATGGCAGTGCCAGTTGCAAAGATCCCCTGGCGGTTGGTTGCGGTTGGCGTGATGTTGGGATCAGGGATGAACACAAAACCATCTTCAGCCACCGGGATGTCGTAGACCGGGTTAGGATCATAAGCTGGCAGCATACCCACCGAGAGCACCACCAAATCGTGCATGCGCTCGACGATCTGCGAATCCTGGTCAACCAGTTCGAGCTTCAGGATCGGATTCTGGTCCTCATCCTGAGAGATCGAGGCTACTTTGCCTCGTTCGAACATCACACCCATGGCTTTGGCGTTCTGGTAGAACTGTTCGAAGCCTTTGCCAAAAGTGCGGATATCCATGTAATAGATGGTGATATCTGCCAGCGGTAGCGAGCCAGAGATGAGCATGGCCTGTTTTATGGCGTACATGCAGCACACCCGTGAGCAGTATTCCACGCCCAGGGTGTCGTCGCGCGAGCCCGCGCATTGCACGTAGGCAATCGATTCAGGCTCTTTACCGTCCCCTGGGCGCAGCACGCGTCCGTAAGGGCCGGTGGGCGCCAGTAAGCGTTCCATCATCAAGCCATCGATCACGTTGGGGATACTCTCAGCGTTATACTCCTTTTTTGCGTTTCGGGGAGTGGTTTCGTAGCCAGTCGCCAGCACAACGGAGGTCGCTTCGATTTCGAAGGTTTCCGGCTGCTGACTGAAATCAATACAGCCCACCGGACATTCTTTCTCGCATTTACCGCACAAGATACATTGATCGATATCCAAGACAGCGATCTGCGGCACAGCAGTGGAGAAAGGGACGCATACGGCTTTGGTGGCTCCCATATCGAGATCAAAGCCGTTCTTCACGTAAATGGGACAGGCGTATTCACACTGCCGACAACCGGTGCAGGCCTCTGCGTCGATATAACGAGGTTTTTGGAGTACCTCCGCACGGTAGCCTACGCCGTTCTCATTAACGGCTTGTACTTCGCAAAATGTGAATAATTGGATGTTGTCGTGATGGGCAACGGCGGACATTTTTGGGGTGGTAATGCAACTGCAGCAATCCAGCGTGGGGAAGACTTTGCTCAAGGCAATCATCTTGCCGCCAATGCTGGCATCTCGCTCGACCAGGGCTACCTTATAACCCTGGTCGGCGATATCGAGTGCAGCTTGCATTCCCGCTATGCCACCGCCCACCACCAGTGCGTCAACTTGAATGTTGTTCAATGGTTTGCTCCTCATGTTGTCTCGACCATCAAATGTGCTTGGGTCGGTCTCATCAGATCCGTTCTATGTGCTCCTGTATGAACACGGTCTGAAGACCGGTTCAAGCAATTTGGGTAGAAGCTTAGTGTGCAACTACTTCAGCGTCCAGTTCATCTTTGACATACCCAATCCCTTGAAGCAATTGGTCCATCTGGGTGACTTCCTTCAAGAAGGGTTTGGTGCAAACCGTGCAGATGGCAGCCAGCTTCAGCCGGCGAGTATCGATGCCGCGTTCCTTCATCAAGGGGTAGGTCTTATTAATGAGCTGGGCTGCACGTTCAGGGCCGCCCTTGTAGGGGCTGTCGGTGCCGCTATACATCACCAAAATGCCATCAATGCCCTTATCGAACGCATTGAGATAGAACTCTTCAGGGAACATCGAAGGGCAGATCACTGGCAGGATGTAGGTGTTGGTGGGGTAATGGGCGTGCAATTGACCCACAGAGTCCGCCCCTGCATAGCCGCCAGATAATGTTGCCAGGATCAGGATTTTGGGTTTCTTTGTTTCTGGAGTCGTTGGCATAATTCGCCACCTTTTGGGAAGACCCTTATTTCATTCGGCGGATGAAAAGCCGCTCGTAGCCATCGGCTGCGACCTCACCGAGATACTCGTGCCCTACTTTCTGGCACCAGCGCGGCATGTCATTCTTGGTGTTGGGATCGCCGGCCCAAATTTCCAGGACTTCATTGACTTTGACGCCGCCAATGCTCTTCTTGGCTTCCAGCAGGGGACCAGGGCAGGCCATCGCCCGGGCATCAACAACCTTTGCGGCTTCGAGTGTGGATAGATCAGTCATTTTTTGTTCCTTTCCTTAATTTGAAGAGATTTTTGTATTGCTGTGCATTCAGCAATATTGGACAAGATTTTAGGAATTTGTTCTCAGTGATGCGGTAATAGATCGTTTGCCCCTCTCGCCGCGAGGACAGCACCCCTTTGTCTTTCATCAATCGCAGATGTTGGGATGCGTTCTGGAGCGAAATATCTAATTCGGCTGCAATCTGACTTACCGAAACTTCTTCTTCACCCAAGGCCCAAACGATCAGCACTCTTTGGGCATTCCCAAAGACGGAGCAAAGAGCAGCTTGTTCATGTGCCATAGTTTTGATTGATGAATCCATGGGTTGTTTTAAGGCCTCATAGTAAATAGATTGCTTTATTGCGAAACTGCGATATTTATATCCCCCGCGTTGCATTTCTATAAGTACTTTCCGTCACAAAGGGGATAAGGTTATTCGATTGACCCCCATAGATAATATCTATATTGACATTAGATTGCCCCCTTAAGGAACCACGAGTAAATTGACAAGAGATTATTAATGGTAGATTAAAATTCCTTTAACTGGATATAATTGGTCAAAAAAGGGATATACTGTATTGTTGACAGTGGGTCGATTTATTTTTGACGAATATAAACCAGACCTTGCACTCAATATAAATCGCAACAGGGAGAGAATTATGTTCAAAGCAAACGTCAGTCTGACGAAACAAGGGAAACTGGAGTGGTGGTTCAGAGTCAACGATGCTGACTGAAGCTTGCAGAAAATCGTAAAGTTAATGATTCTTTCAGAATCCCCGACCCCTCCAAAAGTTTGGTTTTCTAACGACTGATAATTTTATGCATCGTAAACTTAATATGTGCATATTTTGCTGTGACCGGTCTCCCGACCGTGTCACTCCGGCACGGTCGGGAGACCGGCCAAATCTCAAAAAGCAAAATTTTTTGACTCTTAGTTTACAGTGTATTTAAGTACCCCCTGAAATGGATTACATATACCAAATGCTATTGATCTAGCGCTTGTATTTGTGGAACGACTTAATAATTCTGGTTTGTTTGTATTGTGGGCGTATTGTATTCAGCTCCTAAAATGTGAAGAAATATGAAATCTGACAAATTAATAGATTGGTTTTGCAATTTCGCAACTGAACAACTCGATTCTCAGATGATTGATGATCGTCGAGGATTCCCTCCCCATCTCATACCCGCCTTTGCTCAGGCTGGTATGTTTGGCATGAGCATACCGCAGAGGTATGGAGGGTTAGGTTTTTCTTCAAAAGAAATTCTGCGTGTACTCCAGCAATTAGCGGCCGTAGATTTATCTGTGGCCATATTTGTGCTTGATGCAGCGCTAGGAGCTAGCACTGTACGCCACTATCGGGATTCAGAACGACGTGCGCAGACCTTGAAAGATATTGCCGCGGGACGAATCGTTACTGCGATTGGAATCACTGGCCCCGAAGCTGGGTCTGACCCTCGGGCTATCACCGCCTCAGCTAAACCTGATGGAAACGGGAATTGGTTGATTACAGGTGAGAAGCGCTGGGTGGGAAACGCTGCTTGGGCAGATGTCATCCATGTATTTGTGCAACTTCTAGATGAGAACAGTAATACCCTGGGACTCACGGGGTTTGCGATTAAGCGTGGGACGCCTGGACTCACTATCGGATCTGAAGTGCCGACAATGGGTCTCAGGGGATTCCCCAAGAATTCAATACACCTCGATTCAGTTCGGGTTGGGCCTGATGACTTAATCGGACAACCAGGACTAGGGATGGAAACCGCACAGGAAACTTTCCATCTCATTCGTCTGCTTCTTGGTGGAATGACAAGCGGAACGATGAAGCGTTGTTTGCAATTGATGCACCGCTATGCATCCCAGCGAAAGATTTCGACGGGACGATTGCTGGACAACCCTGTAACTCAATTACGTATTTCTGAAACTGTAGCCCGCATCACAATTGTTGATACCCTGGCAGGGATTATCGCAGTCGAACGCGATGCAGGTAACCTCGTACCAGATGAAGCTTATATGGTAATCAAAAATATCGGTGCTGAATTTATGGGACAGGTAGTCGATTGGACAATCCAAATTCTTGGTGCACGTGGTTACGAGGAAACCAATGGCGTCGCACGCATGTTACGTGATGCAAGAGCGTTTCGCATCTTCGAGGGACCAACCGAATCTCTAGCGATGTATATTGGTGCCAGCGTATTGCAGAACAACTTCGAACTATCTCAATTTATCTCAAACACACTCAAAGCACCAGACTTAGCCGCACAGTTAAGCAAGAACGCCCAGGCAATTCAAGATAGATGCCGCTCAAGCAAAGCACCATTTTCCGGATCAAATCAACATTATCACGCCTATGCCAAGGCTGGCGAATATGCTAGTGAGCTCCTGATGTTGGCAGCGTTACACCAAAGTAAAGATCTATCTGCGCCGTTTGCCGTTAATTGGGCAAAAATGCGAGTGCGAAGCGCACTTTCTAGAGCGATGGGTGAAGATGAGGCCGAATTTGGTCTAATAACTGTGCCAATTCTTAATCATGTTATTGACAAATGGGGAGAAGATATTAAAGAAGTTGAGCAGCGCATGTCTATCGCGTACCGTGATACAGATTCCCTTCTTCGTCCAACTACCACTACTCATCCTACCCCTAAATGGAATGACACTGCTGTGGATTTTGGGGATTTCGAGCCAGTTTGGTCGCATTTTCACCGTCAGGTTCAACAGCACCCCGACAAAGTTGCTGTCCAGCAAGCTGACATCAAACTAACCTATGCCGCGCTTGAAGCACGCGCACAACTTCTTGCGCAGCATTTGGTTGAGCAGGGTCTTCGAACCGGTGAGCATGTTGCTATTTTTTTGCCTCGTCACCCCGATGGGATTATCGCAATGCTTGGGATTAGTTTGGCAGGCGGTGCATGGGTTCCGTTGGATCCAGCTTATCCAGACGAAAGACGGCAAATGATTCTTTCGGACGCGAATTGCCGATTTACAATTACGCATCAGGCACTCGCTGATAGATTGCCACAAGGTGTTTGCTCTATCAGCCTCGACCGCCCTTTACACGCATCTACTGAAAATCTGGAAGAGAGGAAAGTCAATTCCAATGATACAGCATATATCATGTACACCTCGGGAAGCACAGGTAAGCCTAAAGGCACTGTAATTCCTCATGGCGCTCTCACCAATTTCACTCTAGCAGCAATCCGCACATACGAGATTTCGTCTGCGGATACTGTTTTGCAATTCGCTAGCCCAAGCTTCGACACAGCTATTGAAGAAATTTTTCCATGTCTATGTTCTGGTGGGCGTCTGATATTACGTACCGATGAAATGCTTGGCTCAGCATCACATTTTCTAGAAAAAGTGTCAGATCTTGGCATCACTGTTCTGGACTTACCAACAGCTTATTGGCATCAACTTGTAGACGATTTGTCTGCACATGCGGTAGCTTGGCCTACTACCATACGTCTGCTCATTATTGGGGGCGAGAGGTGTCGCCCGGAAAGCTGGCGATTATGGCATCGACATGTTGGAGATGATTGCAGATTACTGAACACATATGGACCAACTGAAACCACAGTAGTAGCTACGGCGTGTGATTTAAGTGTTTTTGCCGCAGAAAACACGCAGCTGCTAGACGCGCCGATTGGCACTCCATTGCCCAATGTGCGTTGCCATGTACTTGATGAACATTTGCAGCCAGTTGAAGTTGGCGAAGTTGGCGAGCTTTACATTGCAGGCGATGGTGTTGCACAGGGTTATCTACATCGAGAAACTCGCACTGCGGAGGCATTTGTGACAGTCAATTTGCCTGGGTATGGCAATGAATACCTGTATCGTACGGGTGATCTGACAAGTTGGCACAATGATGGTTATTTGTGCTTTGTAGGGCGTGCTGACAACCAAGTAAAAATACGGGGATATCGGGTCGAGCTTGGTGAAATTGAGGCAACGCTTGCCACACATGCTCAGGTACGTGAAGTCGCTGAGATTGCGAAAATCAGTCAACAAGGCATTACACATCTGGTTGCTTACGTCGAGTCGTCAGACCACAACATCAAAAAGCAATTACAGAAATTTCTGAAAGCGCGTTTGCCCGAGTACATGATACCTGCAACAATTATGGTGCTTGATACTTTGCCTATGACAGTAAGTGGCAAAGTTGACCGACAAGCCCTGCCAGAACCCAACGTTGATCAAGTGGCATTAGATACAGGTGGTATGACGGCCACAGAACAGCGTCTGGCGGAATTATGGCAGGAATTGCTCTCTGTGGACGTTACCCCCAATGATGACTTCCTCAATATCGGAGGAAATTCTCTTTTAGCTATTCAGCTTGTTGCACGAATCAATGAGATATTTGGAGTAGATTTATCTATCGCGGAAATATTCCGCTCTGGGACGATTGCGGCTATAGCCGGCGAAATTGACCAAGGGAGGCAATTGCAACAGGCACCCATCACTGTGATTGAGCGCGACGAACCAGTTCCACTTTCCTATGGTCAGAATCAACTATGGTTTCTCCACATGCTTACACCGGGTCAGCCCGTTTACAATGAGCCTTGCACCTTGTTAATCCCTGAACCGGTCAATGCTAAAGCCCTTGAAGCTTCCTTTCAAGAGCTGATTGCGCGCCATGAGGCCTTACGAACTTCCTTTCGTTCACGTCAAGGTCAACCTGTCCAGCAAGTGGTTGAGCCGATTGGTTTTTCACTGGAGACTGAAACACTAGCAACCTGGGATGAAAAAGCCCGTGACAGAGCCAAGGATCTTTTACGACAACCGTTTGAATTGAATAATCCACCTCTCTTGCGGGCCAGGCTCGTGCAAACAGGTGAGCTCTTCGCACGACTTGTTCTGGTTCTTCATCACCTGATTGTCGATGGCGTTAGTTTTTACGGTGTGTTTCTAAAAGAGCTCCAGCAACTGTATGAAGCATTCACAGCAGAGCAAACACTTAAACTGCCGCCGCTGCGACTGCAATATGTTGACTTCGCGGCATGGCAAGCTGCGCAATCTATCAACGAAGAATCGTTCCGGTACTGGCAAACAACACTGGCTGATGCTCCTCGTCTGCAATTGCCAACAGACAGAACACCCCCCTCTTTGCCGAGTTTTAGGGGCGATCATGTTGCGATAGATTTTGGAAGCGCGCTTACAAGACGGCTACGAAATGCTGCACATCATTTTGGCGTAACACCTTTCATGTTGCTGGCAACATTAATCAAAATATTGTTGCTGCGTATCACCGGACAAGATGACATAATTCTTGGCACAGTAGTCACTCAGCGAAATCACCCAGATTTGGAGGGTGTGATCGGCTACTTTGATAATACACTCGCGTTGCGCACAAGCCTTTCGGGTGATATATCTTTTGAAGAAGCACTTGGTCGAGTGCGGGAAACCATCTTAAATGGGTTTACTCATCAACATGTGCCATTTCAACGTGTCGTAGAGTCGCTGGGACCGATCCGTTCTGGCGGTCGCAGCCCACTTGTACAAGTCATGCTTGTGTTCGAGCCAGCGACGGAATCTGGTGCGGGTAGCTGGACATTTAGCCGCCAGGAATTACACACAGGGACAGCTAAGTTCGACATCATGATTGAGATTGAGGAGCATATTGACCGATTATCAGGCCGGATTGAATTCTCGAACGACCTTTTCGATACGGCAACCATTGAGCGCTTGCGAGATCACCTTTTCATTTTGTCAGATGATGCGCTCGACAGGCCTCAGACATCTATCTGCACTTTGAGAATGCTCGATTTGCCCATGCGGCAGCAATTGTTGTTTGGTTGGAATGATACTGGAGTGAGTTTTCCAAACGTATCTACAGCTCATGAACTCTTTGAAGCAACTGCTGCTAGTCAGCCAGAAGCACCAGCGGCGCGTTTTAATGGCGAGGAAATGAGTTATACCGAACTTGATGGAGAGGCAAACAAACTCGCCCACGCTTTACTGGATCATGGTGTTCGTTTGGGAGACCGGGTAGGTCTTTTCGTAGAACGGGGATTTGATTTAATTGTGGGAGTGTTGGGCATCCTAAAAGCTGGTGCTTCATACGTGCCATTGGATGTCTCTTATCCACCTGAGCGCCGGGCACTGATGCTCGAGGATGCCGGGGTGGCTGCCCTCATTACTCAAACACAACTGGCCTCGATAGTAGATGCGGGAGAAGCGCCAGTAATCTGCCTTGACGAACTTGATTTGGCGATCTATCCAGAAACCAGCCTGGAAGTGGAGGTCGGCCCTGAAGATTTAGTTTACGTAATTTACACATCAGGCAGCACGGGACGCCCGAAGGGTGTGTCGATGCCTCACCGGGCGCTGGTTAACCTTGTCCATTGGCAGCTAGAGAACTCACAAGCTGGCGTCAGTGCGCGAACATTGCAATTCTCCCCAATCAGTTTTGATGTTTCTTTCCAGGAATTGTTTTCAACCTGGGCTGCAGGTGGCGTCATCCTCTTGATACCAGAGCAGACTCGACGTGAACCTCGTCACCTATTAGAACTCATGAAGTCTGAAAAAGTCAAACGCGCCTACATGCCAGTTGCACTTTTAGGGCAACTGGCGGATGCGGCCACAAATGGTGCCCCAATCCCAACCGATTTAGCAGAAATCATCGTTGCAGGAGAACAACTTAACATCACGCCGCGTGTGCGTTCTTTTTTCAACCAAATGAGCGGTACAGAATTGCATAACCATTATGGACCATCCGAGACTCATGTGGTTACTGCTTTGCCTTTGAAGGGCAGTCCTGATGCCTGGCCCACGCGCCCGAGCATTGGACGTCCGATTGCAAATACTGCCATTTACATTTTAGATGAAAAATTGGCACCTGTGCCGATAGGGATTGCTGGTGAGCTTTACATAGCGGGCACGGCAGTAGCACATGGCTATTTTAGGCAGACAGATTTGACAACCGAACGTTTTCTTGATGACCCATTTACTGACAATGAGAAAATGTATCGCTCTGGCGATAGAGCGCGCTGGCTCGCAGATGGAAACATCGAATTTCTAGGGCGAAGAGATAATCAGGTTAAGTTACGCGGCTATCGTGTTGAACTTGGCGAGGTAGAGACAGCGCTAAATGATTACTCCGATGTACGTGAGGCCGCAGTAGGTGTAGTAGAAACAGATCATAGGCGCAAATATCTTGTGGCCTGGGTAGACATGCCGGGACAAACCATTACGGATGACTTGCAAACATATCTGCAAAACAGACTGCCAGACTATATGGTTCCGCAGCTCATCATGTTGCTGGATAAACTTCCCAAAACACCAAGTGGCAAGGTGGCCCGACGTTTACTCCCTAAACCTGAATTTGCCGATTCACCCGAAGCAAAAATATCAGCTAGAGACACCATTGAACTCCAAATGGCTGGTATCTGGGCTGATGTATTAGAAATCGAACATGTTAGTTTACAAGCCGATTTCTTCAAGTTGGGCGGCCATTCCTTATTGGCCGTTTCGATGATGGCTCGCATTGAGCAATCATTTGGTGTCCAGTTGCCATTGGCCACACTCTTCCAAGATAGTACAGTAGAAAGTCTAGCTACACGCGTACGAGGGATGTACCAACATGACCAACAGTGGAAACCAGTTGTTCCTATTCAACCCTCTGGCTGGAGACCGCCACTCTTTTGCGTACCAGGATCGGGTGGCAATGTGTTGTATTTCCAAGCTCTGGCAACAGCCCTTGGCGCCGATCAACCCTTGTATGGGCTGCAGCCTCGCGGACTAGATGGCATTACAGAACCTTTTGCTGATTTTAGAG
Source organism: uncultured Anaerolineales bacterium (assembly GCA_964438295.1). GTDB lineage: Bacteria > Chloroflexota > Anaerolineae > Anaerolineales > UBA11858 > NIOZ-UU35. The sequence goes on along the minus strand of CAYTKR010000012.1, from coordinate 20,361 downwards.
AACTTGCCCTAGAACAGGTAGAGGCCATCAAAGCTGTGCAACCGCGAGGTCCATATTTCATCGCGGGACATTCTGTCGGTGGTTGTGTGGCTTTGGAGAATGCTCGAGTGCTCGAGGAGGGCGATGACCAAGTGGGGCTGCTTATTATGCTCGATTTCCCAGCCCCCATTGGCGGGGAAAGATCCTGGCGAAATTATGATGATGCGCGTTGGGTTTATGCAGTTAGCCGTGTATTAGAGCATGGTGCTGGCAAAGATCTTGGTCTTGAATTGGATAAACTTCGCCAAATGAGTAAGTCTGAGCAAAGGGCGCAACTTAAAGCGGCCATGGAAAACGCTGGGCTGTTACCTCCGAACACCAATCAAGCGCATGTCGATGGCATTGTACAAACTATGATGTGGACAGATCTAACTTATGCAGATTATTATCCAGAACCAATTGATGCTCCTGTCTTGTTGGTTCGTGCCAAAGATGCCTTTGAAATGGATGATGGTTCAGGACTTGCAATTGCAGATCCCGATTCGGATGATTGGGGGTGGGCACAATTGGCTGAAAAAGTTAATGTAGCCTGGATACCAGGTCATCACCTTTCAATACTAAGGCCTCCATTTGTTGAAAAATTAGGTGAGGTACTGCTCGAAGGGCTTGCTGCTGGGCGTGGTGCCGAAATGGACCCGCGAACCTGGCATCTGAAGACAGGAGGGGGAGAACTCAATGGAGATTATCAATTATCTCAAGTTCAATGCAAGAAAATGGAGTGGTGGTTCCAGGTTTATAATGTGGACAATAGTGGGTATTTAAATATGGAGGATTACTTTATTTATCTTCGTCGGCTGCAAGATATCTGCGGTTTTAATTTGCAGGACCCCAAATACAAGCGCATATTTAATATTCAGCAAGAATGGTGGGAAGGATTAATTCAACACGCAGACAAAAATGATGACGGCGAAATTGACCTTGAGGAGTGGATGACATGGGCTACGGAAATTGTTGCAACCATGCGTAGACAAAATGCGCAAACTGGTGAGCGACCCTATGACGAGTGGGGTCATCTGCTGTTCCAACTGATTGATGCAAATCATAACGGCGAAATTTCAATTGCGGAATATGCCCAATATATGCAAGCCCTCAACTCAATTGGTGGAGATATTGATCATGCTTGGCAACACTTTGATCCAGAGGGTATTGGACACATAAGCGAAGCACGTTTTTCAAAAATCCTTGAGGATTTTTGGGAAAGCGATGAGCCAGAAACTCCCGGAAACTTCTTTTTTGCAGTTCCTTATGGATATTTCAATCACCTGTAGCACTCACTTGCCATGATAGTGGGTATAGCGTGCATTTCCTGGGTCGATTATTGCGCTCGAGAACGTTGCTGGAATTGAAGGTCGGCCAACTCTGCTTCGCTTGCTCAAAGCTGCTGGGGTTGACTGCTATTATCACCATACCATTGGCGGGGTTTAGGTCGATGAGGATGAAATTGGGTCTCTGGGAACCGCCGTGGGCATTATCTGTGCTCAAGTGGTCATCGACTGCACCAGTGATGCAGACCTTGCAGCTCAGGAAGATGTGGCTTTCGAGAAAAGGTTTGGGGAGACGGGGCTGATGAAACCCCCAATGCTGATGTTCAAGATTGCAAGAGTATAATCTTCGCACGGATGTAGAATTCGGCAACCAGAACCTGATGGTCATGCCTTGCGGGGACTACTACCAGATCCCCTATCCTTGTTTGGTGCCCACACGGAGTAGTAACCTACTCGTTGCTGGACGCGCGATCTCTGCCGCATTTTTGGCGCAGGGAAAGCATTTATTCGAGCAGGGGCCATATTTAAGTGTTTTGCGGTATGTGGCTTGATATTATATTGACCGGTTTCACCGCAAAACCTGTGTAAATGCCGGTATTTTCTCACAATTTATTTTGGGATTCTTTCCGGCATTTACTTAGGTCAGGAAACCAACCTGCCCAAATAGAATTTGAGGTTAGCCCACTTGCCAGAAAAGAATAGAAATAAGGCAAATACTCAAGTAATCTGAGAGAACTCATTTGCTTTACGGTGGAATTGAAACGGGCGGCACTAAATTTGTATGTGGAATTGGCAATCCACAAGGTGAAGTGATCGATCGGGTGGTCATTCCCGCCGCTGAGCCAGGGAAGACGATCGATGAAGTTGTGGCGTATTTCGAAGAATTGCGGGAAAAGCATACCCTGGAGGGGATTGGCTTGGCTTCTTTCGGCCCAATCGATCTAAATCTCAAATCTGAAACATTTGGATTCATTACCAGCACACCGAAACGCAGGTGGCAGTATTTTGATATCAAAGGGGAGCTTGAAGAGGCTATGGGATTGACGATCCCCTGTGATACGGATGTCAATGCGGCTGCCCTGGCGAAATATCGCTGGTGAGCAGCCAAAATCGTTGAGAATGTGGTCTATATTACTGTAGGAACAGGATCTGTGGCGGGGTGATGGTCAATGAATATCATACGGATTTCAATGGTGTTTATTTTGGTTTCAACAATAATCAGGCGCGGAGAACAGAGCCCCCAAATCTCGATTTCTGAAATGTAAACCTAAATTAATCACAGTTTGGTTTATCGAAACTATGATCTCTGAGAAATCCCAAGTTGCCAATGGTTCGATAGAAATCTAATTTGCTCCAGTTTTTGGAAAGAGCCCCCTGCCTCATGTTCGTTGAAATTCCAAACTTTGATCTGCTTTTCCCCGCCATAATGGTTATAGGCCGCAAATACAGTCGAAGGGGGGCAGATCATATCCATCAGGCCAGCTGAAAATAAGGCGGTTGCTCTACCGCGGGTTGCGAAGTTCACACCATCAAAATAGGATAGCGTGTTGAAGACCATCTGCTCTTTGTCGCGGTGCGTTTTGCAGAAACGTGCAATTTCAGCATAAGGCAGTTCATCAGTGATGTGTGTCGCTCGCCGGAAATGACATAGGAAGGGGGCGTCTATCAGTGCTGCCGAGATATTTTTTGAAAGGGCGATTGCAGCCAAGCCGATACCGCCACCCTGGCTGTACCCAGCAATTGCAATCTTGGATGGATCAATGAAAGCGATGTTCTTGACAACATCGATTGCGCGCACAGCATCGCTGTACAATCGCCGATAATAATACGTATCTGGGCTACAAATCCCTTTCGTCATAAAGCCCGGATAATGGGGCGAAGTCTCTACAGGCTCGAAATCAGGCGTGTCGCTTATTTTTCCTTGACTGCCTTGCCCTCTGGTATCCATGATGAAATGGGCATATCCGACGCTGCTCCACAGCAACCAATCAATGGGGAATCCCCTCCCGCCCCCGTAGCCAATATATTCGACTACGCAGGGCATTGGAGCTGGATGGTTTTTTGGCACTAGAAGCCAGCCATTGATTTGATTTCCCCCAAATCCGCGATATGAGACATCGTAAGTGTCGATCAATCTTAGTCCGTAATCAACCGATTTCAATTTGGGTTCCAAAGCAATTGCACGCGTTTCTTGCAGCGTTTTCTCCCAAAAATCGTCGAAATCATCAGGTTCATCCCTGTGGGGAGTATATTTTTCTAGCTGATCCAGTGGCATGTCAAATAACATCTTGAATCTCTCTTTTAGGTGGGTTAGATTGCGGATCTATTGATTTTGGTTACAACGAATTTCGCAGACTTGAGCAAGGTTTGATTCCCATGTTTCTTCGAAGGCAATCTGCTGTCGTTTGCGAATGCTGTCTCAAAGCTAAAAGCTATTGTCGTTGATAGTTACTACACCGTAAACTAAATATGTGCATATTTTGCTGTGACCGGTCTCCCGACCGAGTCACTCCGGCACGGTCAGGAGACCGGCCATAGCTCAAAAGCAAAAATTTTTGATACTTAGTTTACAGTGTATTACTGGTTTCTTTTATGTGCGCCATTAATTCAGCATCATTTGACCGGGTATATGGAATCCGGCGTTATCCAAGAGATAAACTTGACCTTCATCTGGAATCATTGTTGTTATGCCGGAAAGATGTTGTATTTGGTTAGCTATGCTGATAAGTTCTTCTTGAGTTCGGGAGGGGTTGTGGTGAATGGGTAATATATATTTTGTATTTGAGATTTTCGCAATATCTGCAACCTCTGAGACAGATGAATGTCTTTCAAGCGTAGCACAGTTATTTTTTCCCTCTTCATCAGTTAGCCATACTTCATGCAACAATACATTAACATTAGAGTAGTTGTCAATTCTAGCGCGGTCTATTGCGGTATCTGTTACATATGCAAAGTCTTGGTTTAGCATAATCCCTATGGATCCCCCTGGATGGGGTTGCGGCCAGACTGTGACATCTACTGAACCGATAATAAAGGCTGGCGTATTGATTTCACAAAAATTTAACTCGAATGGATAATCAGCAAAATCCATAGAACTCAAAGGAGGAGAGATAAGTTGACGAAATGCTTTTTGGGGGGTTGTTTCAACAAAGGGATGAGTAGGCCCGTAGATATCGAGCTGGTCTATCCAATCGATGGAAGATAAGTAAGAAAGGCCAATAATGTGATCTACATGATAATGCGAAAGAATGATAGATAGCTTTCTAAAGGGACGAGTTATCTTTTGAATCTTTCTCTCATGCAGTCTTGCCAACCCAGTGCCTGCATCCAAAAGAATGGCCTGGTCATCTATGCAAAGAAAAAAACACAGCGTGTGGCGATTGTGCGAGGGATAAAATCCATTTGTGCCCAAGGGTAATAAAAAATCAGCCATCTTTGTCCTTGTTGTAACATAATTTCGGTGTCTATCGATAACAACGGATTTCGCAGATCCGCCCTTGTGGTACTCCCCAAGTAGATTCAATTGTTACGCGTAATCTCTTCGCGAATATCGCAGGAAATTGATGAGTTTTCCGACGTTGATAGTTTTCAGTCTTTTCTATGAGTTCAACGAATTCAGCACCTTTTGATGGAGCGTATGAAATTCGATACTTTTTTGCAGTTTCTGGTTGTGGCCCCCATATCATTTGCTCACCATAGAAATCATTCATATATGTTTGGGTTAGCGGGCGGTGCATGCCCGTGTCAAAGATGATCTGAATCCAACGTAGTTCCACGGATTGCTCCCATTCCAGTTCGAGCCATGTAGGAAATCCTTCAGCAGGGTCACTCATCCAGCGATGAGTGCTGATAGCCGTCAGCCCGGGTTTGACGCCCTTATCCCCGTGGGTGGCTCTGGTCTCGCCGGAAATCACGTTGTTGGGGTTCCCCTCATCGACATAGCTGGATGCCCTGACTTTGGCCTGGAGGGCTAGATCTTTGGGGTCATGGTGTTTTATTCCAGGGATGAAACAATCATCCAGCATTAGTTGCTGTTGAATCTGCTGCAAGAAACTGTGATCACCAGCCATATCTTTTGGTTCGATAGAAGCTTTGATGCCTAATGCCGCTGCTGTGCCTACGCCTTGCCCTATCACAGAACAAGTTCCCATCACACGCGTCGAAGAGAATGCGATGTGGCTGGCTGAGATATTCCGGCCAGCGAACATAAGATTTGCGATATTCTCACTTACACAAACCCGCAGGGGAATCTCATAGAGATGTTCCAGGAATTCCGCGGCTACATCGGTGCCAGGGAAAACTCCCAACGCATCCATGCCTTCTGGTGGATGTGTATCCAGTGCCCAGCCGCCATAGGCAATGGAATCCGGGAAACTAGCTGCCTGTTCCAAATCAGCCTGTGTTAACCTGTACTGCCCCAGGAAGCGGCGACTCTCTCGTTTGCCAGGCACCCACCCAAACCAGGTCAGCGCCCAGTTTTCTGCTCCATGATCACCCCCATTTTTGATGTGATCCCACACACCCATCAAAATCGCCAGCAGTTCATGCTTGATCACTTCGTTGTCTTTAATGGTGTCTAAGGTGCCACCCCACTCGATCCACCAATAGCCGTATTCGAAATTTTCATGAGATCTACATGCTAGATCCTCCTCATTGATTTTTCGAGCAAATTTCGGCGGGGTGAAGGGCATTGGCTGCCCCATATCGCGCGCTTGAAATAACAGGCTGCTCCCCAGTCGGTAGTTATCGCTCGATTGTCCCGCCAGGGATTCCCCAAACTGCGTTGCCGGTTCGCGGCCTTCGTGAAAATGGGCCCCAGCTTCGGTACCCAGTCGGCCATCGCCGGTACAATCGATGTAGGTTTCGGCGTTGATCTGGAATTCGTCTTCGGTCGAGGCCCGGGTTGCGTGTGCGCTGACGATCCTTCCCTCCCGCACCTCAGCGCCATCCACAACTGTGTTCAGCATCAGTTCGAGATTTGGCTCCTGGAAGCACTTCTCGTATAAGATCATGTCGGGCATCGTTGCGCTGCGTTGGGGGTTACGATAGGCTGTCTCCAGGCGAATTTCCTCGAGGATGCCCCCTTCACGGGCCTCGATTTCCAACGCTATGCCGCGTTTGCCAAAGATATCTGCCCCCATGATATTCAAGCGGATTTCCGATGAGGCATTGCCGCCCAGCACCGGTCGATCCTGACAGAGAATAACATTCGCTCCATTGCGGGCCGCGGCCAGGGCACAGGGTGCCCCAGCTGCACCGCCCCCGGCGACGAGAATGTCGCAATTCAAGATGGATTTACTGGCGATGTTCATCTCTATGTGGGTAGGTGGTATCCAGAAGAAAAATCCAGGTCATGGAATTCAGCTGGGAAATTCATGAAGGATACCGAATTGAAACCAAGCTGTCAATGATTAATTACAAAAAAGCTTGACGTGAGATATTTTTTATGCTAGTATTTAACCGCTTACGTAAGCGGTTGCGCAAGCGGTTAAATTGAGGAAAACTACAGATCATGGCAGGCAGAACCACAGGCAAACCTAATGTTCTTTTCATCCTAACGGACGATCAGGGCTATTGGGCACTCGGATGTGCTGGTAATCCAGAGATTCAGACACCGAACCTGGATCGTCTTGCGGCTGAAGGAGTTCGTTTTGAAAACTTCTTCTGCACTTCCCCGGTGTGTTCCCCGTCAAGGGCTTCTCTGCTTACTGGTCGGATTCCGTCGCAACACGGTGTTCACGATTGGATCCGTTCTGGGAACGGCAGCATCAAAGATACAGATTCTCCCATTGAGTATCTGAAGGGATATATGAGTTATTCTGAATTACTCAGCAGGAACGAGTATGAATGCGGCTTCAGTGGGAAATGGCATTTGGGTAATAGCGCCAAGCCGCAACAAGGATTTACTCACTGGTTCACTTATCCTACCGGAGGCGGCAGCTACAATGATGTCAAGATGTACCAGGACGGAGAATTGACTAAGGTCCCCGGATACATCACAGATGCCATCACTGATGATGCGTTGCGACACATCGAGGAATGTGCCATGAACAGCAAGCCGTTCTACCATAGTGTTCATTACACCGCTCCCCATAGCCCCTGGGTGGACCAGCATCCGCAGGATATCGTGGACTCGTATGACGATTGTCTGTTTGAGACCTGCCCTCAGGAACCAAGACACCCCTGGAGCATGCGCCATCCGATCGAGTTGCAATTCAGCGAATCGTTTACCGGATCGGAAAAAGCGGTTCCAGTAGCAATTAGAGAGCATCTGAAAGGATACTTTGCGGCGGTTACCGCTGTGGACTTGAATGTCGGTCGCCTGATAAAGAAGTTGGAAGATCTGGATCTGTTGAGTAACACAATCGTTTTCTTCACAAGTGATAATGGGTTCAATTGTGGACATCATGGCATCTGGGGTAAGGGGGGCGGGACGTTTCCACAGAACATGTACGACACATCCGTCAAAGTACCTGCCATCATCAGCCGCCCCGGTTCCATTCCGGAAGGGATTGTGTCCGATGCACTGGTTAGCGGTTACGATTTTATGCCCACGCTGCTTGATTACCTGGGAATTGATAATCCCGAGGTGGACAAACTGCCGGGCAGGAGTTTTCTTCCAATTCTGCGGGGAGATGAAAACGCTGGTCGTGAGCATGTGGTGATATACGACGAGTACGGACCGACAAGAATGATTAGAACGAAGGAATGGAAATATATACACCGCTACCCATATGGTCCCCATGAGCTGTATGACCTGGAGAACGATCCCGGCGAGAAGATCAATCTGCTGGACGATGAAAGGCTTGTTTCTGTGGACCAGAAGAGGAAGAAAGAAATCGTTTCCACACTGAAGCGCTCAATGGAAGATTGGTTCGACCAGTACTTGATCCCGGAACTTGATGGAAGATATCAGCCGGTAGCCAGCAGGGGTCAGATTGACCTCGTGGGTCCCGGTCGGACGGAGATAAGCTCCTTTCACGAGAGAGAAACCAATGCATACGGATGACGAGATGGCCACACTTGCAGGCAGGATCAGATCAGACTGTGTGAGAGATCAGAGCGATAAACCACCAAAGGTTTTTTATGAGAAAAGTTAGTATTAAGGATGTTGCTGAATTTGCCGGGGTATCGACTGCAACAGTATCCCATGTCATAAATGAGACGCGCTTCGTGTCCGAAGAAACCAAGCGAAAGGTTATTCAGGCAATCGAGGAACTGGGATATTTTCCATCTGCGGCTGCACGCGGTTTAGCCAGTCGTAAATCGAAAATTGTAGGGGTAGTTTTTTCGGATATCTCAAATCCCTTTTTTACATCTGTATTCAAAGGCATCGAGAGTTTGCTAACCGAGCAAGGCTATGAACTGACGCTTGCGAATACCGGCGAGGTGAATGCTACTCAAGAACTCGTTTTGAATACTATGTTTTCGCGGCAGATCGACGGCTTGATCATCGCGCCAACGGGTCAGGATTCGAGAATGTTAGATCTAATCATCTCATCCAAAATTCCTGTTGTCATGCTTGATCGCGGGGGTCCTTTTCAAGATATCTCGTTGGTCAAATTAGATAATGAGAAAGCTGCCTTTGATGCCACTGCTCATCTTATTGCAGATGGTCATCAAAAAGTGGGTTTGGTGTTAGGGTTGTCCGCGGTAGATACGACCTCTGCGAGGCTCGAAGGTTACAAGCAAGCCCTGGAGGTTCACGAAATCCCTTTTCGAGAAAATTATGTGATTGGCGGGCAATCGAGGGCTAGGGGAGGCTATCAGAGTGCTTGTTCTTTGATGGAGCAAGATGATCCGCCTAGCGCGCTTTTCGCAACCAATAACCTGATGACCTTAGGAGCGTTGCACGCATTTCGGGATTTAGGCTTGAGAGTACCAAAGGATGTTGGCCTGGTTGGTTTTGATGATCACGATTGGGCTGATATATTTACCCCCCCTCTAACGGTGATACGCCAGCCAACCTTCGATATGGGATTAGAAGCAGCGAAGAAATTGGTGGTTCGAATGAAGACAGAGCAGGAAGATCCTCAGGTAGAAGTGATGACCCAATCGGGTGAATTGATCGTAAGAGGCTCTTGCTCGGAGCAATGTTCCCTCAAATTCTACCAATCCCTTCAAGCAGGCCTGGCTAAAGGAGGTGCACTAGCCCAAAGTTAGATATTAGATTAAGAGTCCGTCGTTCCAATGTTGATCATTTTTTTAGATACATAGAGGAGAGCAAGCATGAAGAAAAGGTTATACATCGTTCTAGCTGTTGTGATGTTATTCTCGATGTTTGGAGGATCTGGAGTTGCAGCAGCCGAAGAGCCAGTTACTGTAAAATTCTGGCATGTTTGGGGTGGTGCGAGGCTAGAGATGATCGATGCCATGATCGCTGATTTCCAGGCGGAGTATCCCCATATCACCGTTGAGCATACCTTGCTTGACCAGACCGACATGATTCAGAAATATCTCACTGCGGTTGCCAGCGGCGATCCCCCGGATGTGATTATGGTGCATGGTGCCAACTTCTTCCAATCTTTTGCCGATCAGGGTGCCTTGATGTCCCTGGATGATTTCATCGCGGCCGATGACATGGCTCTGGAAGATATTTTCTACCAGGCAGATATGGATACTTACGTTTACGATGGATCTGTCTACGGTCTACCCCTGGCCACAGGTGCCGGCATGTATATATTCCACATTGATGGAGATATGTTCACGGCCGCCGGGTTAGACCCTGTTGTTCCTACGACCTGGAGTGAATTGAAAACAGCCGCCGAAGCGCTTACCGTCAAAGATGGGGATACTGTCACCCAGGTCGGTTTCGATCCCTATGGTTTCACCAACTACCCCTTCAAGGAGTGGCTGTTCCTCAACAACGGACACCTGCTAAGTGATGACGCCAAGACAGTCGCCTTCGACAGCCCTGAGGGCCTTGAAGTTCTGACTTGGATGGTTGATTTCTATAATGATCTCTATGGTGGATTCGATAAGGTTGCTGACCTGGCCAGTGCCACCGGCTCTGGCTACAATGAGCGCGATAGCTGGTACAGCGGCTTAATTGCTATGCATGTCGATGGTGTCTGGCATAATGCCCAACTTGGCGCAAATGCCCCAGATAAGAATGTAATCTCTGGCCTGATGCCATACAATGATGCCAATCCGGATGCCACAAACCGCAATATTGTCGAAGGTGGTTGGGCATATTCCATTCCAACGGGAGCACCCAACCCGGAGGCAGGCTGGCTCCTGCTTAAATATGCTACGGCTGGAGAAGGCAACCACAACTTCTTCATGGCGCAAGGACGCCCTACGCCCGTGATGGCATACAATGCTGACCCGGATATGGCCGAAGGCAATGCTCATTGGGATGCTTATATTGCCAATATCGAAGTCAGCGAGAAATCTCCTGTTACGCCAGTCTCCGGTCAGATCAATGAAGTCATCACCCTGATGACCGAAGAAGCCCTCTTTGGTACCAAAACTCCAGAAGAGGCCCTGGCCGATGGTGCTGCTGCCGTTCAAGAAATTCTCGACGAATATTGGGCGGATGCAGACTAAAATCTGAAATGCTGTAATACATTTAGAGAGGGAAATACCTTTCCCTCTCTAAATCTTTGTGAGGCAAAACGAAATAATGGAAAAGCAAAATACCATTCAGAGGTTTGTGGGTTATTTCAAAACGACTACCGGGCGGGAAGCCGCGAAGGGATATCTCTTCATTTCCCCATGGCTCCTTGGATTGCTTGTTTTTCAGACGATTCCATTGATCATGGTTTTCTATTTTGGTTTCACGAAGTATAGTGTGCTTTCTGATCCTGAGTGGATTGGGTTGAGTAATTATTTGAAGATCTTTACCAAGGATGACCTTTTTCTCAAGTCGATCTGGAACACGGTCTATATTGTTGCACTCTCCGTGCCCTTGCGTCTGATTATTGCATTTATTATTGCTTTATTGCTCAACCAAAAAGTACGCGGCTTAGGTATTTTCCGCACGATCTATTACTTGCCCATGATCGTCCCTATTGCAGCAACCGCCGTACTTTTCGAGTGGATGTTCCAGCCCAGGTATGGGGTTATCAATTTCTTCATCACAGGAGTTGGGCTTCCGGCGGTGAACTGGTTGGCGACCGCAACCTGGTCGAAGCCATCAATTGTAATTGTCTCCATCTGGCGGATTGGGGAGGCGGTCGTGCTTTTCCTGGCCGGATTGCAGGGGATCTCAAAGGAATTGTACGAAGCAGCCGAGGTGGATGGCGCGAAAAGTATGGCTAAGCTATTCAAGATCACCATTCCTCTAATTACACCGACGATCTTATTGCAGGTTATCATCGAGGTCATCCACATCTTTCAATCCTTTGTCTGGTCTTTCTCGATGACCGAGGGCGGCCCCCTGAATTCGTCGCTGACCTATGTATTATATATTTATCGCAAAGCCTTTCAGCACTTCCAAATGGGATATGCCTCAGCTTTATCAGTGTTGTTGTTTATCCTGGTTTTGGCACTGACAGCCTTGATCTTCCAGACATCCAATCGCTGGGTCTACTCTGAGGTGGAACGATGATGGATAACAAAAATATACTTGGCAGAAGTACTTCACGGACCATAAACAAGACCTTGATTTATTCGCTGTTAATAATTTCATCCCTGGTGATGATCTTCCCTCTCTTCTGGATGATTTCGACATCCCTTAAGAGTCTGCAAGAGATATCAACATTTCCCCCGATCTGGTTCCCACCCAAGCCGTTATGGGAGAACTATATCGAAGCGCTGACTTTTCAACCTTTTGCGCTTTACGCCAAGAACACTATCATCATCGCTGTATTTTACATTCTGGGCAATGTGTTGTCCGCCACGCTGGTGGGATACGGTTTTGCACGCTTGCGATTCCCTGGGAAAAATGTATTGTTTATGATCCTGCTGAGCACAATGATGATGCCAAAGATCGTCACACTGATTCCCCTTTTCCTGATCTTCAAGAATCTGGGATGGATCAATACCTACCTGCCGCTGACTGTGCCGGCATTCTTAGGAGAAGCCTTCTTCATTTTTATCATGCGCCAGTTCTTCCTTACAATCCCCGAGGATATCGTCGATGCTGCGCGCATCGATGGAGCTTCTGAATTTGGCATCTGGTGGCGGATCATGCTGCCTCTGGCCCGGCCTGCGGTCATCTCGATTATCATTTTTGCTTTCCAGCGCACGTGGAATGATGTGCTGTCACCCCTGATCTATCTTACCGACCCGAAGAAATATACATTGTCGGTTGGCTTGATCTCCTTTACAGCAGGTACCGGAGAAGGGGTTCAATACTGGCATTGGATGATGGCTGCCTCCTTCACGTTTATTTTGCCGATGGTGGCAATTTTCCTGATTGCACAAAAACAATTTGTCCAAGGGGTAGTCACCTCGGGGCTGAAAGGATAGTCATGGCCGAAATCGTCATTCTGGGATCCGGATCAGGATTCCCCACCCAAGACCGATTCTGTACATCCATTAGTTTATTGATCAATTCGAGTTGCTACTTGCTGGATTGTGGTGAGCCCGCATCCGCTTTGATGTTCAGGAATGGAATCGATCCACTGTCAACTCGCGCAGTGTTTCTATCCCACCTTCACCCAGACCATGTCGGTGGATTAGCCGGATTACTATTTTCGTTATACTTACCTGGTCGCTCATCCTCAAAAAAGTTCAAAAAGTGGTCAGTTACTCGCTACGATGACTGGTATCGGGATGCCATCCGGTTTCCTGAGCAGGTGGTCGAGGAGGATAACCATATAAAACTGGATCTATTCATTCCATCTGAGGGGTTAGAGGGGATAAAAAAATATATCGATACAGTATATTTATCTCCTGAATTGATGCCTTATGACTTGAATGTTGCACCCGTTGAAAGCGGCATTTTCTATAAGGATGAGAATATTAAGGTTTCGGCTAGTCCGAATCTACATCTGAAAAACAATTTCCGCTATGAAGGATTGAAAGAATCGCATCCTCATATCAAGTTGCAAAGCTATTCCTTTCTGATAGAAGTCGAGGGGAAAAAGCTTGTTTTTTCAGGAGATATTGATTCTCTGGATGAGTTAACTCCATTGATGGAGGATGTCGATACCGTTATTCTTGAAATCGCTCACTATGATATTGAAAGCATAAAACCATACTTTGATAGGTATGAAGTGAATAACCTGGTATTGACCCATATTCATCCAGGGTTGGAATCTAGAATATTCAAATTGGTGAAGGAGTGGGATGACCCACGAATTTCCATTGCGGAAGATGGATATTCCCTAAGAATATAGATACTCATTTGCCGAACAGGTGTGCTGGATAGAATCCAGTGGCTGATGATCTTATTAATCCTACAGAAACAGTTTATTCAAGGTAGAGTAGTTCTAGTTTGAAAGGATAAGTATTGGCCGAAATTATTGTATTAGGGTCGGGATCAGGCCCCCCCCACACTCAAAACCGCTTCTTTACTTCGGTTGCCTTATTAGTCAATTCGAGTTGCTACTTGCTGGATTGTGGTGAGCCTGCGGCCGCCTTGATGTTCAGGAATGGAATTGATGCCTTCTCAACTCGAGCAGTGTTCATATCTCACCTGCACCCAGACCATATCGGCGGGTTGGCTGGATTACTCTCTTCGATAAACTTGCTGCGTCGTTCATCCTCAAAGAAGTTCAGAGCGTGGTCAATTACTCGCTACGATGACTGGTATCGGGATGCCATCCGGTTTCCTGATTTGGTGGTAGAGGAAGATAAAGATGCAAAACTGGATCTATTCATTCCCTCTGAAGGGATAGCGGGAATAAAAACATATCTCAATGCGGTTTATCTGTTTCCAGAATTGATGCCCTTTCCCCTGGAGATTCTATCAGTTGAGAACGGTCTGTTCTATACAGATGAGAATATTAAGGTTTCGGCTAGTCCGAATTTACACATGAAAAACAATTCGCGCTATGAAGAGCTGCGTGAAATCGACCCAGAAATTCAGCAGCAAAGCTACTCTTTCCAGGTCGAGGTCTCTGGGAAAAAGGTTGTGTTTTCAGGAGATATCGATTACCTCGAGGAGCTATCACCGTTCATGGAGGGGGTCGAATTGTTGATGGTCGAAGTGGCCCACTATGACCCGGAGGGGATCAAACCATTTATTGATCGGTATGCCCCCAAGCAAGTCATTTTGCTGCACATTCATCCTGGTTTGGAAGACCGTATCGTCAAATTGGTCGCCGATTGGGCTGACCCCAGGATCAGTATTGCAAAGGATGGCTATTCTGTTCGAATCTAAAAGAGTGAATCATGAAAGGTAAATATCTGCAACCTGAAAAAGAAATCGATGTCATTCGCCAGGTAGATGTGCTGGTGGTGGGGGGTGGCCCTGCAGGTGTGAGTGCTGCAGTTGGGGCCGCGCGCGCAGGTGCACATACGATGATCATCGAAAGGCTGGCGTCCTTTGGGGGCATGTGGACCAATGGTCTTGTAATCACCCTGGCCGGGTTCAACAGTTGGCTGAAGCCCTACCGTCGCTGCGTAGGGGGCGTCACCGGGGAATGGCTGCAACGCGCCACGGCACGGGGCGGTGCTGAGGATAATCGCAGTTGGGCGTTAAACTCCGACCCTGAGGTGATGAAATTGGTCGCCGATGAGATGCTGCTCGAAGCAGAAGTCGCTTGTTTGTTGCACACCTGGATGGCCGATGTGATCATGGAAGGCTCTGATGTCAAAGGCGTGCTGGTCGAAAATGTCGATGGCCGCAGTGCCATCTATGCCAGTGTGGTTGTGGATTGCACTGGTAATGGTGATGTCTTTGCCAGGGCCGGAGCGCCTTACCATCTCTCTGATCAATTGCAACCGATGAGCATGCCCATCTATATTGGGGATGTAAACCCTGGGGACGAGATCCCTTTTGAGGAGGAGGTGCTCATACCCATCGGTCCTGAGCCTGGCGTTTTGCGTGACCCAGAACTGAATGACTACGCCTCTCGCCGGCGCGATTTTGCCGTGGACCGTGAAAAATTGGCCTCAGCACGAGCTGAAGGCATCTTGCCCACTTTTGGTGGTCCCTGGTTTGGAGGCATGAAAAAGCATCTCGCCTGGGTCAACACCACCCGGGTTTACGGTTCTGCCATCAACGCAGCAGAGTTAACCCATGCGGAAATGGAAGCACGCAGGGACGCCCATACCATCGTTAATTTCTATATCGACGAACTGGGAGGGTTTGAGAATGCTCAAATCGTGCAGACTAGCCCAACCATTGGGATTCGTGAAACCCGCCGCCTGGTCGGTCAGTCAACCCTCACTGGCGAAGATATCCGCGCTCAGACCGTTTTTGAAGATGCCATTGCCCTGGGTGCCTGGCCGATTGACGTGCACCCCTCACAAGGGCAATCGGGAGTTCACGCTATGTATGTGCCCTTGCCATATCAAATCCCATTTGGGACGTTATTGCCCCAAAATATCGGCGGATTGATCGTCGGCGGACGTTGTATCTCACTGGATCGCGAAGCACTGGGTTCGGCCAGGGTTGGAGCTACGTGCGGAGCTACAGGGCATGCCGCGGGGATTGCCGCTGCCTTAGCCGCCCAACAGCAGATCTCCGTTGGAGATGTAGTGTACGCAGAATTAAAAAACGAACTGGAAAAACAGTCTGCGTTGTTGAGCTGAGTTTGGCAGGTTTTCGATGGTCGAGTATCCATTAATTGCTGAAACAGATGTCTTAGTCTGCGGGGCTGGTCCGGCTGGTTTTGCGGCGGCCATCGCTGCTGCTCGCGGGGGTGCAAAAACCATGCTTATCGAACGGTATGGATACCCTGGCGGCATGTTGACCGGTGGGTATGTCAATCCTATCTATGGGTATTATGCCCGGCATATTCAGGTGGTGAGGGGCATCGCCCACGAGTTGATCGATGAGCTGGACAAGTTGCCTGGGGGAACGACCGGCCATCGCTACCGACACGACTGCATCAGGCAGCGGCAGAAAGTCGGTGAGTGCCTTACCGGTCGAGATGAGAAAATCTGCCCGGTCGCTGGCGTGGCCCAGGTCTGCTCTGTCGATAGCGAATACACCAAGATTGCCATGATCCGCATGTTGAGGGCTTCTGGGGTTACCTGCTATTATCACATGTTCATTGTGGGGGTCGAAGTCGATGAAAACGAGATCGAGGGTGTAGTGGTGCAGGGTAAATCGGGCGTGGGCATCATCCGCGCTCAGGTGGTCATCGACAGCACCGGTGATGCGGACCTTGCCGCTCAAGCTAATGTGGCTTTCGAGAAGGGGTTCGGGAAAAAAGGACTGATGAAACCCCCCACGCTAATGTTCAAGATTTCCGGAGTGAAATCTTCTCATGATCGCATCCGTATCGAACTCCCAGAAACCAAATCTGGCGAAGAATCCTTTGCCTGGTTGATGGCCTTGCCTGAAGATGGCGAATACACTGTCAATGCGCCTTCGGGTTTGATCGGATTTGACTCTACCAATGCTGAACTTCTCTCCGCGGGGCAGGAATATGCAACCGAAGCAACGCTCAGCCTTTTCAACTTGTTACAACAGAATCATCCAATTTGCCAACAAATCAAACTCAAAGGCGTAGCTCCACAAATCGGTATCCGGGATTCCCGGCGAATCGCTGGGCGATACACTCTGACCGAAGATGACATCTTATCCGCCCGGAAATTTCCAGAAACGGGCATCGCCAATGGCGTGCACCCCATTGACCTGCATATCAAGGACGAGGAATTTGGTGACCAGCACCTGATAGTCATGCGTTGCGGCGATTATTATCAAATCCCCTATGCCAGTTTAGTGCCAAAGCGAATCACAAATATGCTTGTCGCTGGACGCTCGATCTCTGCTACATTTTTGGCGCAAGGTTCACTGCGGGTGATGGCAACTTGTATGGCCATGGGTCAGGCAGCAGGAACTGCAGCTGCGATGGCTGTAAAGAGCAACCGGCCGCCCGGAGAATTGTCAACTTCAAATATTCGAAAGCATTTAATCGAGCAGGGCGCATATTTAGGTCAGGAATCCAACCTGCCCAAATGGAATCTGGGGTTAGCACACTTGCCAGAAGATATTAGAATTAAGGCATATCCTAAAGTTATCTGAAAGGAATCATATGCTTTACGGCGGAATCGAAGCAGGCGGTACTAAATTTGTATGTGGGATTGGCAATCCACATGGCGAAGTGATCGATCGCGTGGTCATCTCCACGACTGCGCCAACAAAAACCATTGAACAGGTGGTTAATTATTTTGAAGATATTCAATTGCAGCATGCCCTGCATGGGATTGGATTAGCTTCCTTTGGCCCCATTGATTTAAATCCGAAATCTGAAACATTTGGATTTATTACCAGCACGCCTAAACGAAGGTGGCAGTATTTCGATATCAAAGGGGAGCTTGAAGATGCTTTGGGATTGACGATCCCCTGTGATACGGATGTCAATGCGGCTGCCCTGGCGGAACATCGCTGGGGAGCAGCCAAAGGCATTGAGAATGTTGTCTATATTACTGTAGGAACAGGGATCGGTGGCGGCGTGATGGTCAATGGGAATTTGATCCACGGTTTGCTGCACCCTGAGATTGGCCATATGCGTTTGCGGGGCAATGGTGATCATACGGAATTCAAAGGGGTCTGCCCTTTTCATGATTTTTGCCTTGAAGGACTGGCATCTGGCCCAGCCATAAAAGCACGTTGGGGACAGCCTGCAGAGACTTTGCCATCAGAACATCCAGCTTGGCTTGCAGAAGCTGAATATCTGGCAGAAGGAATCGCAAATATCATTCTGATGTTCTCCCCTGAGATCCTTATTTTGGGTGGGGGTGTGATGGAGCAGAAATTCCTGTTCCCTATGATCCATACCCATGTACTCAGACTGCTGAATGGTTATATTCAGAAAAGACAGGTTTTAGAAGAGATCGATGAATATATTGTCCCCGCCCAACTGGGGGCTCATGCCGGGCTACTTGGCGCAATTGCATTAGCTATTGAATAAGGAGATCGTTGCTATGAAACAAGCTATCATGATCGAACCGGGAAAGATCGTCTTTCGTGATGAACCTAAACCAGAATTTGGCAAAGATCAGGTATTGATCGAGACCAAAAGGATCGGTGTTTGCGGCTCGGATATCCATGTCTTCCATGGTATGCACCCCTATACGCCTTATCCGGTAATTCAGGGTCATGAAGTATCCGGAATAATTTCTGAAGTGGGAGGGAATGTCGTTGGGATCAAACCCGGTGATATTGTTACGTTTACTCCTCAGGTTGTTTGTGGAGAATGCTACTCTTGCAGGACAGGCCAATATCATATTTGTGATAACCTAAAGGTGATGGGGTTCCAAACCGAAGGTGCCGCCCGAGAATATTTTGTAGTGGATGCAGAGCAGATTGTGCTCATGCCTGAAGGTTTCACACTGGATCAGGCTGCTTTCATCGAACCAATCGCTGTCGGGGTGCATTCTGTCTTGAAAGCCGGGGATGTCAAAGGAAAGGGAGTACTGGTCCTTGGGGCGGGCACGATCGGCAATCTGGTTGCTCAAACTGCCCGCGCTTTGGGAGCAGGAAAGGTATTGATCACTGATATCAGCCCCTATAAGCTGGAAAAAGCTCGAGAGTGTGGCTTCGAGTATCTCATCAATTCTGCCGAAGAGAATTTAACCAAGAAGATCCAAGAAGTTTTCGGACCTGACAAAATGGACGTGATCTTCGAATGTGTAGGCGTCCAAGAGACGATCACCCAGGCTATCGAGAATGCTCGTAAAGGCAGCGATATAATCGTTGTGGGTGTTTTTGGAGAAGACCCTCAAGTGAATTTGGGTTTCGTTCAAGATCGAGAGTTGCGATTGATCGGCACATTAATGTATCAACGTTCCGATTACGAACAGGCAGTCCAGTTAGTATCTGAAGGAAAGATTAACCTAGAGCCGATGATCACCCACCGCTTTGATTTCATGGATTATCTTGAGGCTTATGAGATGATCGAAGAATCCAATGGCGAATATATGAAGGTGATGATCGAACTTTGATTTCAAAAGCTGAAAATTTCAGGCGTATTTTGGTCGGTGACATTCCAGAATGGATTCCTGTCGAATGCCCGGCTGATCCCCGCTTTGGGCAGAATGCTTACCAGTTTGTAACGTATCAAGGAGCGCTGCCATCGCCAGCAGGGGGAACCGACCTGTGGGGTACTCGCTGGCAAGGGGCTGTGGCTGAGGAGCTTCCCTATATTGTTGAGTATCCGGTTCCCTCGATCGAGAAATTTTCCAGGTTCGAGTTCCCCAAGATCGACGAGGATAGATTTTGGAATGCAGCCAGGCTTCAGGTGCAGGATTCAGATGCAAAATTATCTGTTGCCCGTCAAGTTTCCTGCCTGTGGGAGCGCCTGTATTTCCTAATTGGCTTCGACAAGGCATTGATAGCCCTGGTAGATGAGCCTGATCTGGTATCCGAGGCCTTGGGCCGAATTGTCGAGTGGCAGATCGCGGCTGGCCGAAAATTCCTTGAGATCGGCGTAGCTGCTGTGCGGATTTCTGATGATTATGGTTCTCAAGAGAACCTGTTGATGTCTCCAGAAACCTGGCGTGCGCTCATCTGCCCGCACCTGGCGAGGTTAGTTGATTTTTATCAACAGGCAGGGATTCCAGTCGCACTTCATAGCTGCGGCAATTTGAAGTTGATTATGGATGATCTAGTCGAGTTGGGCTTTGCGGCATTCAATATCCAGACCAATGCCAATGATTTGGCGTTCTACCGCCAACGATATGGAAGGTGCTTTCGTCTGTGGGGCGGGGTCTCTACGCAATCGGTATTGGCGGATGGGTCAGCAGATCAAATCAGACAGGCAATTGTTGAAATATTTGATTTGTTTGGAAGAGATGGTTTGCTAATTTTAGAACCTGATCAAATAGTAGCTTTGCCTGAGGAAAATCTAAAATTCTTCTGGGAGACAGCTTCCAAATTGTAATAATAATAAGAGTTACGCAGTTCAGCGAGAAAATGGCTGGGAATAGGGGGTGGGGGCTACGCCCCACCCCCTATTCCCAGCCCAATCCTCTAATTTATCCTTTTATT
>CAYTKR010000011.1:0-67326 GCA_964438295.1 uncultured Anaerolineales bacterium | reverse complement strand
ACACACCCTTTCCTCGGATAAGTCATCTCTGAAGTTGGATAATGCTGAAGAGGATATTTCATGCCCACTGCGCTAATAACCGGGATCGCTGGCCAAGACGGATCATATATGGCGGAATTATTGTTGACGAAAGGCTACCATGTGCTTGGGCTCGATCGCTTTTCCAGTATGGTAACGTACGAGAATCTCAAGCATTTTCAGGACGATATCACCCTGTTGGAAGGCAATCTGCTTGATCAAGGTTCGCTGGTGGCCATCATGGAGGAACATACTCCAGATGAGATCTATAATTTCGCGGCGCTGTCCTTCCCTGCGGGATCGTGGTCTCAGCCAGTGGTCACAGGGGATATCACCGCTTTAGGTGTTACTCGATTATTGGAAGCGATCCGCCTGGTTTGCAGCGACACTCGGTTCTACCAGGCCTCCTCCAGTGAAATGTTTGGAAAAGTGCGTCGGGTTCCTCAAACGGAAGAAACCCCCTTCCATCCACGCAACCCTTATGGCGTAGCCAAAGTTTACGGACATTGGATCACGGTGACTTATCGCGAAAATTATGATATGTACGCCTGCGCCGGGATTTTATATAACCACGAAAGCCCACGCAGAGGTTTGGAGTATGTCACTCGGAAGATCACTCACGGTGCGGCGCGCATAAAGCTGGGGTTAGCGAGCGAACTTCGCCTTGGAAATCTGGAAGCCCGACGAGACTGGGGTTTCGCTGGTGATTATGCCGAGGCCATGTGGCTGATGCTCCAGCAGGATCGGCCTGATGATTATGTGGTATGTACGGGTGAAACACACTCCGTGCGTGATTTCTGTGAGGTAGCCTTCAGCCATGTCGGCTTGGATTACCAAGAATATGTCATCCAAGACGAGCGATTTTACCGCCCTGCAGAAGTGGATCTTTTGGTAGGAGATCCAAAACGAGCGCGCACGGTCTTAGGTTGGGAGCCGCGGGTGAGTTTCGAGGAGTTAGTCAAAATGATGGTCGATGCCGATCTTCAGTATATCGGGAAGGAAATCCTTTGATGAACACACAGTCGCGCTTTGCACGCTTTTGGGCGACTCCCTGGCTCGCAGAGGGGCTGGCGATCGCAGGCGGCCTGGTGTACACGATCCAATCTTGGATCTACGCGCACACACAGTCCTCGATCCTGGATGAGGGCGCTTATTTGTTGAAAGGTTTTTTGTTTGCCACGGGGAAATATACGCCGTTTCAGGATTATGGCCCCTGGAGCAACCATATGCCTTTTTCATTTTTAATCCCAGGCTACGTTCAGGTAATATTCGGACCTGGCATTCGCACCGGCCGCTATTTTGCCATTGCCTTAGGGGTGTTGACTGTGCTGGGGTTGTGGTTCCTCTCTCGTAGAGTAGGAAATCGCTGGTGGGCCACCGCGGCCGTGTGGTTGATCGCCTTGAATGTACCCTTGATTAAAACCTATAGCGTGATGGCGTCTCAAGGCCTGGTAGCCTTTATGTTTGTGTGGATTTTGGTACTCACCTTGGGGAACCAACGTCCAACCTGGCAGCTGCTCCTGGGCGCTGCACTGGCTGCCCTGATGCTGTTGACACGCCTCAATCTCACCCCGGTGCTGCCCATCTTGATCTTGTATCTCTTTTGGGAAAGCGGTAAAAAAGTGGGTACATGGAGCTTATTAACGGGAATCCTGGTGGTTGGTTTGGGACATGCCTTATTTTGGCCAGGCATTTTGAAGCTTTGGGTTGCCTGGCTGCCGTTAGAGTGGATCCCGTCGTTCGAGATTTGGGCGAAACCCGGTGGCTCGCTACCCAATTGGAACCCGGATGTCAGCCTGACAGATCGCATCATGAGTTTCTTTCAGGGAGTGCGTATTCAATTCTTTGCCATTGTTGGCGCGATATTTGCTTGGATCCATTGGCCTAGGAATGCTCAATGGCGTGCGAGTTGGCGATTCCGGGTGGCAGTTTTCCTATCGGTGACCTTTGGGGTGCTGTTCGCTTTCCATCTTTGGGCTGCCTTGGGTAAGAACTATTGCGTATTTTGTTTCCCCACTTATCTCTCTTTCTTTAGTTTCCTAGGAATTTTGCTGGGGATCCTGGTTTTCAGCTCCTGGGAGCAGTTTGCTGAGCGGATTGGGAAATGGATTACCTACCCCCTGGTGCTTTTGCTATCGATGGGGGTTGGGTACAGCGCCCTGAGGATCTGGGCCAGCCATCGTTTCATCGAGCGTGTCTCAGGTGGCATTCTGCGCCTGGATGTACCGCGTTTGAGCGGCTTTCGAATCCAACCGGGCAAAGTGGAGTTGTGGCGCATACTCTCGAATAAGTTTGGCTGGGTTGAAGCGGATATTTTTGAAACTGCCACAGAGACACTCCGGGCAGGGGTTCCCATCTTCCTGGGTTTGGTGATCGGCATCATCGTGTTGCGATTCGGGCCAACCTGGTGGGGGAAATTTTTCACACCGGAGAAACGAAAGACATATTCGCCAGTTGCAGCCGCGTTCAGCCTTTTCTTGGCTTTGGGAACAGCATTGTCCCTGTGGATGGGATTCTCCCCTGGCGACCGCGATTGCGGCTGGGATGTGATCGCTTCGTATGAGGCTGGGGGGGTGCATCTCGCAGAGCAGGTTCCGGCTGGATCACAGGTGTATTGGTGGGGCGGCCTTTCCACCGTGCCCTTGCTCTACCTGCCGGATGTGGAGATCTACCCACCCCAGATCAATGGCGGCTACTCGTACCGGCTGGGCGGAGATGCAGACGAACTAGAACGGTATGGCTGGTGGAGCGAGGAATTGGCGGAACGATGGGCTAATGAAGCCGATGTGATCCTGATCGAAGCGCGCTTGTATGGCGGCTTTGCGACCATGTTTGCCGAGAGCGCGGCCTTCGATGAAGTTTCACCGACTGCCCCACTAGTGCCTTGCCGGGGTAACTCTGCCAGTCATATTTTTATTAGAGAATAGTAGCTCGACAATGTCACATTCACTAAAACTTCAGAAAATAAGGTCGGCAGGGTTGCGGAGCCGCTTTGCGTGCCACCCTATTTTCGGGCTTCCCGTTAGCAAATTAAAGATGTCTAGGTAGATTCGATGCGTATTCTGGTTTTGATCTATGAGTTTCCCCCTGTGGGCGGAGGCGGGGGTAGGGTTGCGGAAGATATTTGCCGAGGGCTGGTCCAGCGTGGTCATGATATCTTCATCCTTACCTCCCATATCAAAGGTTTGCCGCGCCGTGAACACCGGAACGGAATGGAAATCTTGCGCATCCCTGTTGGCCGCCGGACTCCCTTCAAAGCCGGATTCATGGATATGCTAGGGTACATCCTTTGGGGAATGGTGCCTGGGATGCGCGTGATTTCAAACTGGAAACCCGATGTGATGCACGTCCACTTCGCGGTCCCCAGTGGTGCATTAGCCAAGGTATTGTCAACCTTCACGAAAATTCCTTATTTGCTTACTGCGCACTTGGGGGATGTGCCTGGGGGAGTGCCCGATAAAACTGACCGCTGGTTCCGATGGGTGTTCCCGTTTACCCCGCCAATTTGGAGATCTGCGGCCAAGGTTTGCGGTGTGAGCGAGTTTACCCGTCAATTGGCGCTGAAGAGTTATGCTGTAGAGGCGCAGGTGATCCCAAATGGGGTCGATTTGGAGCTGCTTGATCCGGGTGAGATCACGGTTGGCCGGCCGCCGCGCATCATCTTCGCGGGCAGGTTTGTCTCCCAGAAGAATCCCCTCCAGATTGTGCGCACCCTGGCGAAACTGAGTGATTTGGACTGGGAGTGTGTGATGGTTGGGGATGGCGCTCTGCGCCCTGAAGTTGAGATAGAAATCGCGCGAAAGGGCATCGAAGATCGCTTTACCTTCACAGGCTGGGTGACGCCTGATGACGTTGTGGATTGGTTTGCCAAGAGCGATATCCTCTTCATGCCGTCCCTCTCGGAAGGGTTGCCTGTCGTTGGGGTGCAAGCCCTGGCCATGGGTTTGTCCATTGTCGCCGCCCGAGTGGGGGGATTTATCGATTTGGTAGAACCAGACCAGAATGGGTATCTGCTCGATGAATACCATGATTCCATGGGAGTAGAAGAATTGAGGAATTTGATTTCATCTCCTGAGCGATTGGGACAATTCCGCCACAACAGCCGCCAGCTAGCCAGCAAGTTTGATATTCAGGAGATTGTCCATACCTATGAGCGCGAGTTTCAGGTGGTGATTAGTGCGGAGAAAGCATTGGAGGCAGAGTCATAGCATGGGTGTAGAACCAGCCCCCAAGGTAACCCGAGGATCCAAGCCTAAACTCGTGGTTCTTGGGTGGGACGCGGCCACTTGGGATCTGCTGTCCCCTTGGGTTGAAGAAGGCAAGCTGCCTAATCTGGCGCGCCTGATGGATTCCGGCAGTTATGGGCCTATCAGGTCGACTTCCTTGCCCGTCAGTCCGGCAGCCTGGAGCACGATCGTCACCGGCCAGAATCCTGCCAAACACGGTGTTTTCGACTGGTTCGCGCGCAAGCCCGGTAGCTATGACGTGGAATACGTGCACACCGGCCAGATCAAGGCCAAACCGGTTTGGGAGTATTTCAACGAGGCTGGGATCCGCACAGGGGTGTTCAATTTGCCCATGTTGTATCCGGCAGTCCCCCTTGAGGGCTTCATGCTTTCCGGATTGGCGGCCCCCGACGCTTCATCGAGCGGGTTTGTCTATCCGAGAGCGTTGCTTCAGGAACTGAGCGAAAACGTTGGTCCATTCTGGCATGCCGAGACCGAAGTATACAAGTATGGCCGTGAAGAGGCCTATTTGCAGAACGTTTTGGACTTGTTGGATTACCAACAGCGGGTGGTGGATTATTTGATCCTGAATCGTGCCTGCGATGTCTACCTTTTGGTCTTCATGCAGCCTGACCATGCCCAGCATAAGTTTTGGCGCTATCTCGATCCGACCTATCCTGGTTATGATCCAGAGCATGACGTGCGATTCAGAGATTCTATCTTGCAGGTATACCAGGGGGTTGACCGCCATCTCGGGGAGCTCCAAGCTGCTTTTGGGGAGGAAACTCACTTCATGGTGATCTCTGATCACGGTGGTGGACCGGTGCATGGCATCATGTACATCAACCGCTGGTTGCAAGAGATTGGCATGTTGCAGATGAAGAGAGATATTTCAACTCGCTTGAAGTTCTGGCTTGCAAAAACCGACTTAATTGGCAAAGTGTATCGCCTGGTCAGCAAGCTTGGGTTGGGGAAAATTGCCAATCTGGTTTCCAAACCAGCCAGGAATAAGGTGCTCAATTCTTTCATGTCCTTTGATGATATCGATTGGTCCCGCACTAAAGCCTATGCCCGCGGCGCGTTTGGGCAGATCTATATTAACTTGAAAGGGCGTGAGCCAGGAGGCATTGTCGAACCGGGTGAGGAGTATGAGGGTGTATTGGCTGATATGATCGCAGACCTGGAAAATTTACGGCACCCCGAAACGGGCGAACCCCTTATCACCGATATCCACAAACGTGCTGATGTCTTTCGTGGACCGTATCTCGAGAGTGCAGCCGATGTGATCTTTTCGATCCAAAATTATTTGTACCAATCCTCTGTGAAAATGGGCCTCGATAGTGAGAGCATTCTGGGGAGATCGGAATACGAAGATTCGGGCAGCCATCGTGCAGAGGGCATCATTGTAATGTCTGGTCCTGACATCGAGAGAGGGAAATCGATCACAAATGCCAACATCGCCGACATCCTGCCGACCATGCTAGCCCTGGCAGATTTGCCTGTACCAGAAGACCTGGATGGCCGACCTCTCAGCCAGGCTTTTACCGAGGCGCGCAAACAGGCGATCCAATTTGTCACCAGAGATGAAGATACGATTGCGAATGCAGCCACACCTGAATTGGACGCGGATGAATTGTCCGAGATCGAAGATCGCTTGCGTAGTTTAGGATATTTAGGGTGAACGATCAGGATTTGAGCCCTCCTCATAAATTTTCGTTCGATATGCGCTTGCTCCGCTGGGGCGGTACGATTATTTCCTCGGGGTTGTTCATCTGGCTGCTGACCCGGCAGGATTGGGTGACCCTGTGGATAACGATGAGTCGCATACCCACCTGGATCTATCCACTGGTGTTTGCCCTCTATTTTCTGGCTGTGCTGGGCAATGCACTACGTTGGTATGCATTACTGCGTGCTCAGGAGATCGATATCCCTTACGGGGAAGTGCTCAAGATCGTCCTAGCCGGGAATTTTGCGTCCAATTTTCTACCCTCAACGGTGGGAGGGGATACGGTGCGCATCGTCAGCGCAGCCCGCTTCACAGGCTGGTCCATTAGTTTGGCTTCCGTAGTGGTAGACCGGCTGTTGAACGTTTTCGTGATGATGACTTTGCTGCCGTTTTCCTGGTTCTCGTTCAAAGCTGTCGGTGGACTGATCGGCGCGCCCGTGCCCTCGCAAACAACTTGGGGAGCTGGTTTGATCTCCTCGTCCGTGGCAGAGCTATCAGGCCGCATCCGCCGCTGGATCAAAAAAATCCTGGATGCTTTCCTGGTTTGGAAGCACCGCAAAGAGGCAGTCGTTTGGGCATTAGCGATTTCTTTAGCCGCCCGTCTGATCGTGTTTACTGCAGTCTGGATTTTGGCTCGCGCTTTGGAAATCTCGGTGAGCATTTCCCAGGTGATTGGGGTTGGTGCAGTCATCTATGTGCTTACGTTACTGCCCATATCGATCAACGGCTTTGGCCTGCGTGAGGTGACAATGACCACACTCTATGTCCAGTTGGGCGCGACCTTGGAACAGGCCTCGGCCTTGGTTGTGGTCACGCGGTTCATTTTGATGGTCGAAACCTTGCCCGGCGCGGTATGGATCTCCGATATGTTGGCGACGAAGGAAGATGAATAAGCAACACTAAGGAAGTAACTCTCTCCTTCAACTATGCGCATTGGGCCAGCTTGACCATTGAATTTGGGTGGGCTACAATGCCCCATGTTTGATGGATTTTAAAGTGGCTCCCTAGGATCTGCCAGGCAGATCCTAGGGAGCCAAAAATGAGATTTATGAAAGAATTATCAGTCGTAGTCCCTGTTTATAACGAGAGCGAAAGCCTGCATGAACTGCATGAGAAGCTCCATTTGGCATTAAATACTGTCGATATGGCCTGGGAGATCGTCTATGTAGACGATGGCAGTAGAGATAATAGTGTGAAAGTGCTCGAAGCCCTGGCTGCTGAGGACACAGATCACACCCGCGTGGTTGCTCTGCGCCGCAATTTTGGCCAGACCGCGGCCATTGCTGCCGGAATTGACAATACTCGGGGCGATATCATCGTCTTGATGGACGCGGATATGCAAAATGATCCCGCTGATATCCCTATGATGATCGAGAAGATGGGCGAGGGAGACGGTTACGATGTTGTCAGTGGTTGGCGAGTGCGGCGTCAGGATACATTCATCACCCGGACGTTGCCATCGCGCGTTGCTAATTGGCTGATCTCATGGGTAACCGGGGTCAAGTTGCGTGACTACGGATGTACGTTGAAAGCTTATCGCCGGGAAGTGATCACCGGCTTCCGCTTATATGGGGAGATGCACCGTTTCATTCCTGCCTATGCCGGGTATGTGGGCGCACGCATCATCGAAGTGCCTGTAACGCACCACCCCCGCAGATTTGGGCAGACCAAATACGGCCTGGAACGAATCGCAAAAGTACTGCTCGATCTGCTGACAGTCAAATTCTTGATCAGCTACGGCCACAAGCCCAATTATCTCTTCGGGGGTCCGGGGATGGCGATGATGGCCTTAGGCTCGCTGCTGCTGGCATTCCTGGTCGTCCGGCGTGTTGTGACACTGGTATCGGTATTTGAGTCACCATTTTTCCCAGTCAGTCTGATGCTCATGTATATGGGCTTTCAGTCCATCTTGATGGGCTTACTGGCCGAATTGCAGGTGCGTACGTATCATGAAGCACAGCAAAAGCCAACCTACACGGTCCGCCGCGTGATCAATGGCGATCCAGAAGAATGAGTGATCCCACCGCCATTTCCAAGAAAACTTCATATATACGGATTGTGGGAACGCTCTTGGCGATCCTGTTACTGGTCTTTCTCTTTCGCCGCCAGGGGTGGGGGGAGATCTTCGATGCCATTCGCCTGATCCCACCTGGCCATATCGCCCTGGCATTCTTGTTAACCATCATGTCCCGGTTGGCGGTTGCAGGGCGCTGGCATGCCTTGTTGTCTGTAACCAAGATGGAGGTTTCCTGGTGGCGAACGCTGCAATTGACCTTTGCAGGATTTTTCGCCTCCAATTTTTTGCCCACAACTGTGGGAGGTGATGTGGTTCGTTTGGCAGGCGCGGTTCAATTGAAGTTAGATAGTGCTGTGAGTGCAGCATCCTTAGTCGTTGACCGATTGGTCGGGCTGTTTGGGATGGTGCTGGTCGTTCCCTTGGGTGCAGGACCTTTGTGGGATTGGCTCGTGACCGCTCAGGGTTGGAGAGATGCCTTTTCGACCAGTACCTTACCTTTTCTTCGAGTTGGACAGCACAAAATCTGGGAGAGGGGCAAAGCCTTATGGCGCAGGTTGATCCAATCATTTGCTATGTGGAAAGATCACCCGACATCCTTGCTGGTTTCGCTGGGGATGACGGGGTTACATATGCTTTGCCTGTACAGTTCGCTGGCCCTGATGTTGAATGGTATGGGTGATCCGATGCCCCTCTGGCTGATCGGTGGCCTGTGGAGTTTTGTCTATTTGGTAACGCTGTTGCCCATCTCGATCAACGGCTACGGCGTGCAAGAGATCTCAATGACATTGATCTTTACAAACGTGGGGGGTATTTCCCTGAAGAGTGGTTTGACGATTGCCCTGCTCATCCGCACATTGCAGATGATAGCCAGTTTGCCGGGTGCCGCCCTCGTCCCCTCGATCTTGGTTGGGATTCGTCAGGATGAAAAGAATCAAGCTTGAGCGTGTATCTATGAACAATGAATTCGCCCAGATGTTAGAGCCCCCCAAGCCTGAGCGAGATTTGCGCTGGTTGCTGGTTTTGCTATTCATCGTTTTAATTGGCTCAGCCTACCAGATCGCTCAGCAGGTTTTGGCTGTGGGTGTGACCTTCACACCTCGCGCGCAGCGTTGGTTGATGGTGATTGGACTGGTTGGTCTGGGTATTGTAGATCTGGGTGTGTTAACAGCAACTTGGACAACTTGGGGAAAGCGGATAGCAAAAAGGATGTTACTGCTCCCTGAGTTTATGATTCGTCTTCGCTGGGTATCCTGGATAATGCTCATCTTCGCGGTGATCGCCTTCCCTTTGCTTGTCCTGAACCTGATGGGCGACCTACTGGTCGATATCTTCCCGCGCTTGTTGGTTTTTTGCGGATTGGTTTTTGTTGGCGGCACATCCTTGAAGGCGCTTTATCCTGGGCTTTCCTCGCGCAGCGGGGCGATTTCTACAGCTTTGGTTATTGCCTTTGTGTACCACATTTCTACTTTGATGATCCAGGTGACGGATTATCCCCTCTCCCTGAGCTGGTCGGAAACCAGCCGCTATTATTTGGGCTCTCTGTTTGCGGCCGGGAAAGTATATGGGATGCAGGTGCCTCCCTCGGTGTTGCACCCAACTCGATACATGATGCAGTCGGTCCCGTTCTTTGTCGGCGAGATCCCTCTTTGGGGGCACCGTTTCTGGCAGGTTGTCTTGTGGGTCGTCAGCGCGATCTGGGCTGCGTATCTATTCGCCCGCCGGCTAAATCTCAGCAACAAATTCATTGTCGCGCAGGTTGCAATCTGGTTTTATTTGGCACTGTTTCAGGGACCGGTATATTATCACTTGCTGGTTCCGGTGATCATCATCTTGGGGTGGTTCGACCGGCGCAAATTCTGGCGCAATTTGTTCCTGGTAATCGTTGCGTCTGCCTGGGCAGGGATCAGCCGCGTCAATTGGTACCCAGTTCCGGCCATGCTGGCCGCCACCTTGTACCTTATGGAAGAGAAGCAGGGCGAAATGCCGCTTTGGCGTTATCTGATACCACCCGCTGCTTGGGGCATTGTTGGTGTGGTCACAGCATTTGCGTCCCAAACACTGTATGTTATTTTGTCTGGCAATGACCCCAATGCCTTCACTTCGAGTTTTTCGTCAGATTTGTTGTGGTATCGGCTCTTTCCCAATGTCACCTATCCAGCAGGGATATTGTTCAATGTGCTATTGGTATCATTCCCCTTGCTTTGGGTCGTGCTGGTGAGAATGTTGAAAAAACGCGGTCATTTGACTCCTATTCGGGCCCTAGGGCTGTGGGCGATGATCCTGGTCTTATTAGCAGGTGGTTTAGTGGTCAGCGTCAAGATCGGGGGCGGCAGCAACCTGCACAATGTGGATGCTTACCTTGTGTTGTTGATGGTTGTAGCCGGATATTTGTATTTCTATCGCTCCAAAGCTGAAGATCATGAGAATTCAACGATTACATTTTCGTGGTTTAGATCGCTGCTTGTGGTTGCTATTCCGGTATATTTCGCACTTGCCTCTGGCGCTCCTTTGGATTTGCCCTCTCAGAATGTAGTCGCTGGCTCCCTAGATGTCATTAACCAGCATGTCAACCATGCTTCTCGTGATGGCGGGGATGTCCTCTTCATCTCCCAGCGCCATTTACTGATTTTCGATGACGAGATCGACGTACCCCTGATCCCGGATTACGAGAAAGTGTTCTTTATGGAAATGGCCATGTCTAAGAATCCCACCTATTTGAACAACTTCTATGATGACCTTGAGTCCCAGCGGTTTGTGGCTATCGTGACTGATCAGGCTCTCGAAAACTTCAAGGATCGGGATCAGGCCTGGTCGGAAGAGCACAATGTCTGGGTACAATTTGTATCCAAACCAATGCTGTGCTACTACCAGCCACGCCAAACGCTGAGAAATTTGCACGAGCAAGTGCTTTTTCCCCGAAATGATGTTGAAGAGTGTTCCGCGATCACGGAAAATCGAAATAAATTTATCGCTGACACCCAGTGAATAGCTAACTTTACAAAGAATCCTCCTGAAATAGGGTATAGGGGCTTCGTCCCTTTACCCTATTTCCATGCAAACCTATCGAGTTTAAAAACGCTTAGTAACCACAAATGCGAATCCTGATCATCAACAGTGAATACCCACCCATTGGTGGTGGCGCAGGGAATGCCAGCGCTAATATCGCCCGTGAACTTGTTGCACTGGGCCAAGAGGTCACCGTGCTGACGGCGCATTTTGGCGATCTCCCAAGGGAGACAGTGCAGGATGGATTGCACATCGTACGCATCAAAGCGCTGCGCCGCCGACTGGACCGTTCCAGCGCCCTGGAGCAGATCATCTTTATGATTGTCAGCAGTCTTCACACCATGCGCTGCCTGCGTACATGGCAGCCCGATGTGATCATTGCCTTTTTCGGCGTCCCTAGTGGAGCAGCGGCCTGGTGCGCGAATATTGTTTCAAGGATTCCCTATTTCGTGTCACTGCGCGGCGGTGATGTTCCCGGGTTCAGACCCTACGATTTCGCGGTTTATCACAAAATGGTGGCTCCTTTGTTGCGCATGATCTGGCGGCGGTCTTCGGGGTTGATCGCCAACAGCGCGGGACTAAAGGATTTAGCCTGCGCATTTGACTCCCATGCCCCCATTACGATCATCCCTAATGGAGTCGATTTGCAGCGCTTTTTCCCCAGCGACCGCGAGTGGCAGCCCGTTCACCTGCTCCTTGTCGGGCGCTTGGTGTATCAAAAAGGCATCGATATCTTGTTGGCTGCGTTGGAGGGCTTGAAATTCCATCCGTGGGAGTTGTCTTTGGTCGGGGATGGACCAGAGCGCGAGACTTTACAAGCGCTGGTACGAGAATATGATCTCTCAGACCGGGTGCATTTCAAGTGCTGGCTGGATGGCGATGCCTTAGAGCAGCAACTTCAACAGGCTAATTTGTTTGTTTTTCCTTCCAGGCATGAGGGCATGCCCAATGCGGTCTTAGAAGCCATGGCCTGTGGCCTACCTGTGATCGCTACCAGGATCGCGGGAAATGAAGAACTGGTCGTCGATGGCGAGAACGGGTTGCTGATCTCTCCTGAAGACCCTGTTGCTTTGCGGAATGCCTTACTTGAATTGATGGAAAATCCTGCCATGCGGCAGCAGATGGGTGCAGCCAGCCGTAAGCGTGTTGAAGTAAATTATTCTTGGCGTCAAATTGCTCTGGAGTATCTTGAGTTGGTGAAAGCGGTTTCTTTTACACAAGAATAACGTTTGATTTGAATATATGATGCTGATAGGAGTTCAACTTCTCGCAGAAGTTGAACTCCTAGACGAAAATAGCAATAAAGAGGAGTATTTGACGGTCTTCAGTCCTCCGTCCCCAGTCCAAAACCAATGTGCGGAATCTGCGGAATTATCCACAATAAGCCTCAACCGGTTGATAAGCCTCTCTTAGAGGGGATGAATGCGGCCATTGCGCACCGTGGACCGGATAGCGATGGCTTCTATATTCGCCCTGGGGTGGGGTTGGCCATGCGCCGACTGGCGATCATTGACCTTACGACTGGCGATCAGCCCATCTCGAACGAGGACGAAACCATTTGGGTGGTGCAAAACGGCGAGATCTACAATTTCCCCGAGCTGCGCGCCGATTTGGAGAAACGCGGTCACATATTCCGCACCAATTCGGATACGGAGTGCATCGTGCATTTGTACGAAGAGTACGGCGATGACTGCGTTAACCACATGCGCGGCATGTTCGTCTTCGCTCTCTGGGATGAAAAAGCGGAACGCTTGCTCATCGCCCGCGATCGTATGGGGCAGAAGCCGCTTTACTACACACAGCAAGGCGGCACGCTGTATTACAGTTCAGAGCTTACCAGCTTATTGACCGCTCTACCAGCGAAGCCCGACATCCACCTGCCCTCTATCGATCTCTATCTCAGCCTTCAGTATATCCCTGAACCGCTGACACCCTATGAAGGGATCTTCAAACTCCCGGCCGCGCAAAGCTTGACGTTTGAACGCTCAAACGTTCAACATGTCAACGTTCATCGATACTGGCAGTTGGATTACGAACCAAAATTATCAGCAACAGAAGAAGAACTCATCGAAGAATTACGAGTGCGAATGAGGGATGCTGTGGTAATGCGCATGATCAGTGATGTTCCCTTGGGCGCGCATCTCAGCGGCGGTATCGATTCCAGTATTGTGGTGGCGCTGATGGCCCAGGCCAGTTCGTTGCCGGTGAAAACTTTCTCGGTGGGCTTCGAAGAAGCTTCCTTCTCTGAATTGCCCTATGCCCGGGCCGTGGCCGAGTGCTACGCCACCGATCACCAGGAGTTCACGCTCACCTTTGGCGATATCCCGGCCACGATTTCAACGCTGATCACTCACTTTGGGGAACCACTTGCCGACCCCTCAGCTATCCCGCTTTATCATCTGGCGCGCCTGACCCGCCAGCATGTCACTGTTGCTTTGAATGGGGATGGCGGCGATGAGGCTTTCGCAGGCTATCACCGCTACTGGCTGGATCCCTGGGCGAACCGCTATGCCAAGTTGCCAGGGATGCTGACCAATAAGTTGATTCCTGCGTTTACGCGTATCCTACCCAATCGAAAAGACAGCCCTGTGGGTGCCAATCTGGTTGACGGGCTCAAGCGCCTGGAGCAGCTTATGGCCATCGATCCACGTGCCAGCATCCTGCGCTGGGGTTCGTATTTTTCACCAACATGGAAAGCGAATCTCTGGCGGCCAGACTTTCGCGCTCAATTTGGTGATCGCCCCGCGGAAGCCTTTCTGATCGACAAGTTCGAAAGGGCGTACGCGGACTCCTTTATGGATCGCACCTTGTTTGCCGATATCCATTCTTATCTGCCAGGGGATCTGCTGGTCAAGGCTGACCGCATGACCATGGCGCACTCCTTAGAGGGTCGTTCACCCTTCCTAGATCACGAACTGGCTGGTTGGGCAGCGCGCTTGCCAGAAAACTTGAAGGTACGCGGCCGCACAGGGAAATATTTGCTGCGTAAAGCTTATGTAGAGGATCTGCCACCCCGCGTCCACACCAGAGGCAAGCAGGGGTTCGGGATTCCCTTGGGGGACTGGTTCCGAGGGCCGCTGGCGGATTGGTCTCGCCAAATCATCCTCGATCCTCAGAGTTCCCTGGAGCGATGGTTCAAATATCAACCGCGCCAGCAGCTGCTCGAAGAGCATCTCGCTGGCCGCGCCAATCATGGCAAACGACTCTATGCCTTGGTGGTGTTGGGATTGTGGGCGGAAATGTTATAACCTTACCGGGGGGTAGGTTGCTGGGGGAATCAAATTGGCTTCAGATAAGTATTCAGCAAAGGATAACAGCAAATAATCGTTATAGCGGCGCGAGATAATTTGCGCGCCAAAAGGTAGGTCCGTTGGGCCGCTGAAGACTGGCAGATTGATAGCAGGGATGCCGCAAAATGTCCAGATCAAACAATTGTCTGGTCGATCTTCAGACTCTAAACCTTTGAGCGCTTCTCCACCTGTGGAAAGGTCAAGCATAATATCAAATTCGTTTTCCACAAAGAAACGATCCAGCTCTTTGGCAATTTGGGCTTGATCTTCCAGCGCTTGAAGGTATTGCTCTAAGCTGATCTGGTTGCCGCGGTCGATAATTTCGTACATGGTCTCACTGACCAACGTTTTTTGCCTAAACTCATCCTTGAAATAATAGGCCAGCGTGCGATCGTAGATGATAGCCTGGATCTCATGCACTTTGTTGAGGCTTTCGGGAAATTCCGTTTCCTCGACCAAGATTTCAGCATCGGTTGCCAGTTTCTCGGCAAATGCGAAAATCTGCTCTTGTGCATAGGATTCGGCATCAGCCCACTTGGGGCCGCGGAATACGCCAATCTTCCACTGACTAGAATTGGAAAGGCGCTGGGGGTCAGAGAACATCTTTTCGATGATGGGGTAATCGACCCCCCGAACTCGCATCACATCGAAGAGCAGGTGCAAATCTCTGGCAGAGCGGGCGAACATGCCTACGGTATCCAGGCTGTCAGTGGTTTTGAGCATCGCTGTTCTGGGCAGCAGCCCAAAGGACGGTTTGTACCCAAAGACACCCGTGTAGCTGGCTGGGCGAATGGTCGAACCCGCAGTCTGGGTGCCAATGGCCAGAGGCACCATGTTCGCTGCCACTGCTACTGCGGACCCGGTCGAAGAGGTCCCGGCCATATATTCGGGGTTGTGCGGATTACGGGTGGGGCCGGGTGTGTGCACGGCAAATTCTGCGGTGACGGTTTTGCCAGGGATGATGGCTTGGGCCATGCGCAGGTAATGAACGACCCGAGCATCATTTCCTGGGGTGAAATCTTTCCAGATAGGGCTGCCCATTTGGGTGGGCATGTCAAAGGTATTGAAGATATCCTTGACCCCAACCGGAACTCCGCACAAAGCCCGAGGTAGTTCTTCGTTGGCCAGGTGTTTGTCCAGCTCCCGAGCCTGTGCCAGAGCGGATTCTGGGTCCAGATAAGCCCAGGCTTCGATGAGCGGTTCGATGGCCTCGATGCGAGACAGACAGGCTTCCATAAGCTCCGCAGCGGAGATTTCCCCTTTGACGATTAATGTAATAGCTTCTGAGGCATCCAATTGAATTAATGAGGTATTCATAGGTTTCATTATGGAGTAGGGCAAATTATTCGTCTGCGGAGGCTGCCTGAGCCTGACGATATTCTTCAACAGCCTGGAAGATTTTCTCGTCCGAGAGGGCTTCGATTTCCAGCGAATTGCGGTGGTGACGCATCACATCATGGAATTCTTCTTCGGTTAACCCGGTGATCTCGAGATAATAATCCAGGGCATCTGGGCGTTCGGTATCGTGTTTTTTGGCTAATTCCATTCCTTCTTCGCGCGTCAGCAAACCAGCGCGTACATCGGCGCTGGCGTGATCGGTGCCACGGCCGAAGCCGCGCTTGAGGAATTTAGTATAGTCGTGGACGCCGGGCATAATGCATTCTACGCTCTTGTATTGTTTGTACGTGCCCTCGACGACGTCCTCTTCCCAATCGTAGACATCGCGCACGAACTCCATTTGGCGCTCATCATCCCAAAAAATGTAGTCACCTAGGTGGATGCCGATGACGCCGACCTCTTCGATTTCTTCGTAGCTGGGCAATTTGAAGGGTGCTAATTCACGCAAATTGATGTAATCGCTCACCATTTGTTCTGGATACACTTTGGCAGAAACTTTGGTGAAGTAATCGCGGTCGAACCTGAGAACTGGATCGTAATGGGTAGCTCTCCCTGACATCTCGGCGATGGATTCGCCCCAGATGAGTAGCGGGATGCGGTATTTCACCGCGATTTGCAGTGGAAAAGCGCCCACCCCGGCGTGACAATGCCAACAGGCATCCCCGATCTTGAAGAGCGATTGTCGGGCGACTTTGTTGATCAAATTGCGGTTGGGGGTGAACATAATGTGATCAACGTTGAATTTTTCGATGGCATTTTCGAGATTTTTCTTGCCCGTTTCACTGTACCAGTTGTGGCTGAAAGTCACCGCCAAGGCGCGCATGTTGTAGACTTGTGTGATCACATGCAGTTGGAAGGTGCTGTCTTTCCCGCCGCTGATCGGCACAATGCAATCGTAATCGTTGTCGAGGCTTTTATAGTGATCCAGCAGTTCACGTAGCTGCTTTTCTCGCTCTGTCCAATCGATGTGGATCTTTTGCTCTGCAGATTGGCAGGCCTGGCAGATACCCATTTCATCGAACTTGATGCCTTCATTCGACTCAGGCATGCAGCAGCGCGTGCAATATTTCATATCTCTGAAAAGAGGTTTTCCATAACCTTCGTAATCCATGGTTTTTTTAACCTTTATTTTGATTTCATGTCTTTACTGAAACAGGTTACGAACAGATGTTACGCCGGAATATATAGGGGTGGAGGGCGAAGCCCCCACCCCTATATATTCCGGCGGTGACTTCAATCGGCACCTATTTTCCAAAGACTCACAGAATGTTTGTGTCGATTTTTCGATTGGCTACTTCGGAGCCCAATGATTTTCGAATTCGTCTTTCAGAACACCATATTCGATGATATTTAGATATTTACCATCTTTGAAAGCAGCCTGTCGGCGAACTCCTTCTTGTTTCATTCCCAGGTAGGCTGCCAGCCGTTGCATGGCGATATTGTTTTCGAAGGTGCCGCAGTAGATTCTGTGCAGATTCAGGCTTCGAAAGCCGTGATCGCAAATCAAGCGCCCGGCCTCTTTGCCATAACCTTTACCCCAGGCAGATTTATCACCTATCACGATAGAAAATTCCGCTGAGTGGTATATGGGGTGGATCTTCTGCAGGGCGATGTTGCCGATATGTTTATGGTCATCTTTTGTGACAACGGCCAATACCAGGGCATCGCGCGTCCCCGCGGCATATTCGATGTAATCTCGAGCCGCTTGTGGTGTGTAAGGGAAAACATGGTGCGAGTTCCCCTGGCAGACCTCCTCGTCATTAAACCAGGCAGCATAGGGCCCTTCGGCATCCGTCTCAGCTAAGGCTCGCAAGTATACCTTATCACCGACTAAAAAGGGGGCAGAGGCTGTGCTCATCATGACTCCTTCAAATCATCCAAGTTGTCATACAGCTTGTGGAATGCAGTGACGACATCTTCCAAATCACCCGGTTCAATTCCGGCATGGCAGATATTGGTGAACATTAATTCTTCGTAGTGCATTCGTTCCACCACGGGGCAGATACCCTTCTCGTAACTGACGTTCCCTTTGTACCCAGGATAGGTAAAGGGATAGCCATCCTCGCCAAAAGCGATCCTATTCTGGTAGATGGGCTCTAGGTAGATGGGCTTGACATACCCTGAAACCATTGGAATACCTTCTGCATTCAGCGCGGACACGAACGTTTCACGCGGTACGCCAGTTTTTGATTGGTCATATTTGATCGAATAGAGATAGTAGCCATGTCGAACCCCCGGTTTTACCAGCGGAGTTTGGATTCCGGGGAAGCTCGGTAAGCGTTCTGTCAGGAAATCTGCAGCCTCGATACGGGGGATCAGCAGACTTTCCAATTTCTTCAACTGCTCCCGACCGATTGCGGCTTCGATCTCGGTCATTCTGTAGTTGAAGCCAACCATGTTGACCAAATTTTCTGTGCCTTTATCCCCCACCACGACTTCGGCATGGTTCCGAATGAGCCTTACGCGTTCTGCCAGATCATCGTCATCGGTGACAACGATGCCGCCTTCGCCAGTATGAATGGTTTTATGGTAATTCAGGCTGAATACGCCCATATCTGCCAGCGTGCCAACTTTTCGCCCGTGATAAAGTGCTCCGGGGGCTTGGGCTGCGTCTTCTATGACAGTCAGTTTGTTTTCGGCAGCGATCTGCATGATCTCGTCCATATCTGCGGGGTGGCCAAACAAATCGACGACGATGATGGCTTTGGTGTAAGGTGTGATACGCTCTCGAATGGATTCGGGCGAGATGCAGAAAATGTCTGGGTCGATGTCAGCAAAAACGGGGATACCGCCGTAAACCAGTGCCGCGGTTGCCGAGGCGATCATGGTGTAAGGCGCAACAATGACCTCATCCCCAGGGCCCACGCCGGCTGCCCCAGTAGCAGCATATAGCCCTGATGTGGCCGAATTCACGCTGATGGCGTGTTTGACTTCGAAATACTCCGCCCAGTCTGCCTCTAAGGCGCGCACTCTTTCGCCCCCGTAGAATTTATCTGACCAGGTTCCCAGGTAGTCGGAAAGCACATGGCTATCCAATACTTTCAGAACGGCTCGCTTCTCGTCTTCTCCGATCGAATGATAGGTTGGAAAGGGGTCTTTTCGCAGCGGTTCACCACCATGGATGGCCAATTTTGACATAGTACACCTCAGTACGTTTTACTCTGAGTAAGAATTATATTCTGAAATCGTTGATTCACTGAATGAGAGATTTAGGAAAAGGAGTGCGCAGGGGGTGTAGCCCCCTGCGCACTCCTTTTCCTGACCTGTTTCTTAGGATAGGATCTTGGACTTGTGGATCATATCATAGATCAGTTGAGCGACCTTCTCGGCTGCCTGCGCTTCATGTTTATAGTTGACCAATTTATCCCGCATTTCCTGGCGGATATCTTCATCGAAGAGCAGCTCGCTCAAGGCTGGTCGGATATCCTCGTAGCGATAGACCGCTCGGCTGACACCAACACGATTGGTCGGGAGTTTATCGGGGTGGCGCAGTCCAGGTTGCAAACTCAAGGAGATACATCCCAAATAGCAGGCTTCCACCAGGAGTTCTGTGTTCATGCCTACCACCAAATCGGCGGACATGACTTGATTGCGCGCGCCCCCTTCGGTGCTCACAGTTATAGCGATCAGGTCACTGTGGAAATTCTGAAAAGGCTCAATGGATTCCCTGGGGTGGGGGCGCACGACCAGGTGGATTTTGGCGTTGCTACCATGCTGAATTCCTTCTAAGGCTTCGATCAACGCTTCGAGCACATCCCATTCATCGAAACCGATGTGGTTGCCGTTGATCTTGTCATCACCATAGAGTGATGATTGCGGCTGAGATGGGAATAGAACGAATAATTCATCCGGCTGGATGCCGATATTCGTGCGAATTTCATCCCGAATTTTGGGGGAGAACTGCGCCCGCCAGTCGGCTAGATCATCGAAGGTGGGTTGACCAGTGATGACCAATCGGGAGGGTTCGAAGCCTTCATGGATCATCTCTTCCCGGGCCAGGGCGTCCATAACGGCGATTTTGTCAGGTAAATGAGCCAGTTCTCCAGCGAGATTGCTGAAACGTGCGCCATAGTTGAGCCAAAAATCGAGCAACGCTAATGAAGGCAGCCCAATTTTTGTTGCCTCAGCGATAAACTTTTTTTCCAACTCGATGGGATTGACTGAAGTGCCCGTAAACAGCAGCTTAATGTTTGGTTTCTCGAGATACGCCAAAATCTCTTCAGTTGTGATTTCACCGGAAAGCACCTTGTACCCAATCCCCAGGTTGTCCCAGATTTGCGCGGCTTCGTTGTAGGCCAACACTTCCACTTGAACTTGCTGTTCGGATTGCAATCGTTTTATTACCGGACCAACAGCACTGGCGCCTCCGGGGTCTCCACAGAGGGCGATAATTGTGGGAAGAGAGTGGGCTTTTTTCATAGACAGGTAGGAACAGGAACACAGTTCCTTCTAGGAATCGTGTTCCTAGCTGAGTGTGACCTTTTTCCCGTGCCGAGATGATTCTATTGCCGCACCTGTAATTTGGATGGCTGCCAAACCATCTTCTCCGCTACAGGCTACGGGAGCCCCGGTTTGGATCGCGTTCACGAGGTTATCAACGGCGTGGTACATGACATCTTTGCGATCGCCAAAATCCTTAGGAATATCTTCGAGTTCTCTATATCCGCTATAGCGTTTGCTTGTCGCGGCGTGGCTGTATTCAACCACATAACCAGAGTCGGTCAAGCGCAACCGCCCCAGGCTTCCCAGGATTTCCATCTCGAAGATGGTGTAGAAATCGGCATCAACAGCTCGAAGAGTAGCCAGAACTCCATTTTCTAGCCCCAACTGGACATCCAGAGTAGGATCCTCCGGATGATCTTGGATGCGATCCCAGGCATGCACCCAGTCAACTTCGCCTACAAGATATCGACACAAATCGATCCAATGGGAACCATTATGACGAATACCTTTGGTGTACCACCCAGCAACGGCTTGAATGTCTCCCAGGTGGCCAGCTTTGACAAATTTGTATACCGCTTGCATATTTCTGGCAAAGCGCCGCAGATAGATAACGCCTAAGATGACATCTTGCTGTTGGGCAACGGTGATCAACTCATTCGCCTGTTCGACGGTGGCAGCCAGGGGCTTCTCAGAAAGAACAGCTTTGAGAGTTTGGGGGGCAGTCAGTACTTCTCTGAGAATTGCATAATGTGTGTTGTCAGGGGTACAAACGCTGATGATGTCGAGGTGTTCAGATTTCAACATCTCCCCAACGTCTTGATAGCGTGCCTCGACACCCCACCGCTGCCCGCATTTTCTCAACTGATTTTCGTCAAGATCGCAAATAGCAGCCAGTTCTGTGATAGGGTGTTGAAAATAAGCCTCGGCGTGCGAAAAGATATCCCCCAGCATTTTGGGATCGTCTGCAAAATCGCTGGCTATTTTGCCGCAGCCGATGATCCCAGCGCGGAGAGTTTTCATAATTAGCGGACAGCCTTTTGTTGGATATGCTGGTTGATCTCAGAGAGCTCTGGGCTGCGCTGGAAGAGTTCGAAGATATCGGTCAGGGTGAATTTGGGGTTTTCTGGGTAGAGATGCTCATACACCTGGCGGATGAGTTCGAAATCCTCGGGCGTGTCAACAGTCAGGCGCAGCTCGGCAACCTCTGATGGTAATTCGGTGCGTACATTGCGGAGGGTGTATTTTTCGGGATGTTCCCAAAAATGCAGAGATACGTGTTCACGGTCTGCTGGATCATCTGAAGTCCTATCGATTTCAGCTAAAGCCGCGGTGGAGAATACGCGCACATCTGTTCCTACTGGAGTTGTATATTCAAGCGTGTTACTGACAAAATCTGCGCCACCGATGCGGTAATCAGAGACAACTTTGTCTAGGATCCCTGGGTCGATCAGGGGGCAATCCCCCGTGGTTTCGACGATCACATCAACATTATGCTCTCTAGCAGCCCCCAGGACGCGTGCTAATACATCTTCTTCGCTGCCTCGGAAATAACTGATTTTGAGTTCCTGCGCCAACTCGATGATCGGATCATCAGAAGGATTGACAGTAGTGGCAAGGATTACGTCATCTACGGTGCGGGCTTGCTGCAAGCGCTCGATCATCAAGGCTAACATGGGTTTGCCCAAAATTGGCTTGAGAACTTTCCCAGGCAGGCGTGATGAGCGCATTCGAGCTTCGATTGTAATCGCAAATTTCATATGTTCATCCATTTCGTCGAGTGTTCGGCTGGATTCTCCCAGTAGCTGATGGGTTTGTCAAGCCGGCGAGACAACGCGGTTATTCACTTGACAGCCCTTCGCCTTCGTGACAGAATTCAATGAAAATATGTCGAAACAGGGGTGTGTGGAGCGCTTCGCGCCCCACACACCCCTGTTTCGGGCTTGATCAAAAAGGTTTCAACTCGGTGAAAAGTTCAACCGCAAAGCTTAGTACAAAAGCAAGTGCCGCTTGGCATGTGAGAGTTCAGCGTTCGCGCGGCTGGTCGGGAATAAGCCTGAGGGAGCTCTGGTCGTACCGCGACTTGTTTTGGATCCTCGCCTGGCGGGATGTGAAATTGCGCTATAAGCAGACTGCCCTAGGAGTGACCTGGGTGCTTTTGCAGCCTATTCTGACATCGGGGATTTTCGCGCTTATTTTTGGGGTTTTGGCCGATTTGCCATCGGACGATTCGCCATATTTGTTATTTGCTTTTGCGGGTACGTTGCCTTGGACCTTGTTTGCCCAATCGCTGCAACGGGCGGGCAGCAGCCTGGTCAGCGGCAGGGAGATGATTTCGAAGATCTATTTTCCGCGTTTGATCTTGCCAATTGCCAGTTCTTTCTCGGTGCTGGTAGATTTTCTGGTTGGCTTGGCATCCATCAGCGTTTTATTGTTGATTTACCAAGTTCCGCTGACCTGGAATCTTTTAGCAATCCCTGGGCTGGTTTTGGTGAACATGCTCATCGCTGTAGGAGTCAGTTTTTGGGTTTCGGCCTTCAGTGTGCATTACCGAGATTTTATCTATGCCCTGCCCTTTTTGATCCAGGCATGGATGTATGCTTCGCCTGTGGCCTATGCCAGCAGCATTGTGCCCGAAGAGTGGGCTGTGCTCTATTCGTTGAATCCTATGGTTGGGGTGATCGAGGGCTTCCGCTGGGCATTATTAGGTCAGGGGGAATTCTCGTGGATATCTTTTGGGATCTCATCGGCGGTTGGATTTTTTGTTTTCCTTTTTGGTGCTTTGGTATTCCGTCGAATTGAGCGTGGTTTTGCAGATGTGATTTGATGAATGATATTGCGATTAGCATCAACGATTTGAGTAAAGTGTATCGGATTGACCCCTCTACAGGGAGTGCTTCTACGCGCACCTTGCAGGAAGATTTAGTGGGTCTCGCGAAACGTCCGCTGCGCAGAGGGAGAACTACGGCCAAGCAAGAGGTTTGGGCCTTGAAAGATGTCTCCTTCAATGTCGGTACGGGTGAGGTAATAGGCTTGATTGGCCGCAATGGGGCTGGCAAAAGCACACTGCTGAAAGTGCTCTCTCGCATCACAGAGCCCAGTTCAGGATATGCAGATATTTTTGGTAGGGTTGGTTCCTTGCTTGAAGTGGGTACTG
Organism: uncultured Anaerolineales bacterium; assembly: GCA_964438295.1. Lineage (GTDB taxonomy): Bacteria > Chloroflexota > Anaerolineae > Anaerolineales > UBA11858 > NIOZ-UU35. The sequence continues at coordinate 44,048 of CAYTKR010000011.1, read as the reverse complement.
GATTTCATACCGAGCTGACCGGCCGAGAGAATATTTATTTAAGCGGCGCGATCTTAGGGATGAGAAAATCTGAGATCGACAAGAAATTCGATCAGATAGTTGAGTTCTCGGGAGTGAGCAAGTATATCGAGACGCCCATTAAGCGTTACTCGAGTGGTATGGCTGTCAGGCTGGCCTTTGCTGTAGCGGCCCATTTGGACCCGGAAATTTTATTGGTTGATGAGGTGCTGGCTGTTGGGGATGCCGCCTTCCAGAAAAAGTGTTTAGGGAAAATGGGTGAGGTCGCAGAAGGGGGGCGGACGGTGGTTTTCGTCAGTCACAATATGGGCGCGATCACATCCTTATGTAAGCGCGGTGTTTGGCTCGAACAGGGGCAGGTGCAAGCGGATGGTCCAGTACATGAAGTTGTCCAGGAATATTTGGCCATGGCCGGCCAGCTCGATGAAACCAAGACCAACCTAGCATTGCGTGAAGATCGCGGTGGCGATGGGCGATTGCAATTTACAGAATTCCAGATCCGCAGTCAAAATGGTTCTCCATTGACTGCTGCAGTCACAGGAGAGCCTGTCGATCTGGTGCTTAGCTACCAGGCAGAGGGCGACATTTCTGGCCGGACATCGATCCATTTTTGGATTTGTGATGCTTTCGGAAAGTGCCTGGTGAGCCTGAGCAGCGTGTTCACTGGGGAGGATCTGGAGAACTTGCCTTCACAAGGACAAATCGCTCTACATATTCCGCGCTTCCCATTGAGGGAGGGCAGGTATTTTGTTGATCTGGGTGCGGATATTGATGGTGTAAAGGCGGATCGGGTAACCAAGGCCATTCAGATCGATGTGTCGATCGGGGCGTACTATTCCGTACAGCAGCCTGAACACCCTAAAGACGGTGAATTCTTGATCGATCACTCCTGGCGGCTTCTTGCGTAAGCTGGCCAGGGACGAATTCCTTTCATGAAAGTTATCTACTCGGAATGCAATCATCAACTTTGGCTGGATGTTGCAGCGATTCTGGATGAACGCTCTGGATGGGAGCCTTGCTATTGGATTGGCTCATCTCAGTTTGAAGCAGATGTCAGGGCACGCTTCGGGAACGTATGTTTTCATTCCTCGATGGATGCTGTGAAAAGCATCCCCTCTTCCGAGTTTCAGCCGACTCGTCCAGCTGTACTTGATAAGCCACTGCTAGAAAAACTTGCTGTTTGTGAGAGCACTGCGTTGAAAATGATGGACCGCATGGAAGCTCTGGGCTCATTCTCATACCAGGAGCGCATCCGCCATTATCACCGTTTGGTGAGCTACTGGCTAGCGGTCATCGAAATGTACCAGCCAGAAAGAGTGATCTTTTCGACCATCCCGCACATGGTTTATGATTACGTTTTCTACCGTCTTTGCAAATTGTATGAGATCCCCACATTGATGTTCGAGGAATCGGTCGCTCTCGGTTTATCGTTTTTGCGAGATTCAATCGACGGCCGCACGAACATCGAAACTCTCTACAATCGTCTGCTCCAAGATGACCAACACAAGCATGACATCATTCTTTCGGATGCATTGGATGGTTATTTGAACTCGCTGTCAGGGATATATGATGATGTTCCTCTCTATATTCGCTATGTTTCCAAGAATGATATCTATGCCCAAAACTCTTGGAAAGCGAATATCAAGAAGCTGATCGATTTTAAGAACTATTCGAACTATTTGGCCAAGCAGTGGGAGATTCTGGGGCAAAAGATCAGGCCGCCAATGAATTATCTGAAGCAAAGGTCTGCACTTCCAGAAAACTCTGAGATGTCAAACATTGAGTATCGCTGGTTTCGCTGGAAAGCAAGGCAGCGGGTGAAAAAATTAGCTAGACATTACTACCAGCGTACAACCCACGAGGTTGACCTGACCAAGCCCTATCTTTATGTTGCGCTAAGTTATCAGCCAGAAGCAACCACATCACCGAAAGGCGATGTCTACGTACATATGGAGTTGATGGTTGCAATGTTATCGAAATTAATTCCAGAGAACTGGATGTTATATCTCAAAGAGCACCCGGCTCAATTTGATGGCTCATGGGCATTCCGCGCCCACAGCGCTCGGATGGAATATTTTTATGATGATTTGGCGGCTATGGAAAATGTGGCCTTGCTTCCTACTTCGTTTTCATCTTACGATTTGATCGACCAATCTATCACTGTAGCCACGGTGACAGGTTCAGTGGGTTGGCAGGCGGTCATTCGGGGTAAGCCTGTTTTGGCGTTTGGGTATCCGTGGTATCAAGGCTGCGAAGGGGTATTTCAAGCCAATAGTCAGCAGAAGTGTTTGGAAGCAATAGATCAACTGCAGGCCGGATATTCAGTCGATGCGCGCAAAGTCAGGTTGTATGCGCACGCGCTCGAAAAAGTGAGCCTGAATTTAGCCTTCGAGGATAAGATGCAAACAGTACAGCTTGCGGATGTTGCAACTGCAGACACCATTGCCGTAGCGTTGGAAACCTATGAGTAGCGAGATCCAAATGGCGAACAAGGTCTTTATCATCGCCGAAGTAGGCTCTGTTCATGATGGCAGCTTTGGCAATGCCAAGAAACTGATCGAAGCCGCGGCCGAATGCGGTGTGGACGCGGTCAAATTCCAGACGCATATTTCTGAGGCGGAGACTTTGCCCGATGCTCCCATGCCGCCCTATTTCAAAGGGGAACCCAGGTTCGAATATTTCAAGCGCACGGGGTTTTCCTTGGAGCAATGGAAAGAGTTGAAAGCGCATTGTGACGCAAATGAGGTCGTTTTCCTTGCCTCTCCCTTTTCTGAAGAAGCTGTTGATCTTTTAGAATTGGTGGGAGTCCCTAAATACAAGATCCCCTCGGGGGAAGTGACCAACCTACCCATGCTAGAAAAGATCGCCCGCATCGGGAAGCCGGTCATCCTATCTTCAGGGATGAGCGCTTGGGACGAGTTAGACCGCGCGGTAAGGGTAATCCAAAAACATAACCAGCAGTTGACCGTGTTGCAATGCACTAGCGAATATCCCTGCCCCTACGAGCAAGTCGGTTTGAATGTGATGCTGGAAATGGCAGCGCTTTATCAGGTGCCGGTGGGGCTATCTGATCACACGTTGACCAATTACGCCATTTTCGCTGCAGTGACCCTGGGGGCTGTGGTGATCGAAAAGCATTTAACCTTCAGCCGCAAGATGTATGGCAGCGATGCAGCGCATTCGCTGGAGCCTGCTGAGATGGCTGACTTGGTGCAGGGTGTGCGAGCCATCGAAGCGATCATGGCCAACCCGGTGGAAAAGGATCAGGTTGAGCCCTACACAGAGATGAAACGCATTTTCGAAAAGAGTTTGGTTGCGCAAACCGATATCCCCGCAGGGGAGGTACTCACTCGCGCAATGGTTGCTATCAAGAAACCTGGCACAGGGATTTCGGCAGCGCGTTTGGACGAGTTCTTAGGTAAGAAAGTACGCAATAGAATTTCTGTAGGCACAATGCTGGCGGAAAAGGATTTTTCGGACGAGTAGATGGCTAGTATGCGAAAAGTTTGCGTAGTAGTTGGCTCGCGGGCCAATTACAGCAGCATCAAGAGCGTGATGCATGCTGTGCAGGATCATCCTGATTTGCAACTGCAGGTAGTGGCAGGCGCCTCGGCCCTACTGGATCGATTTGGCGCTGTGGTGGAAACTGTCGAAGCAGATGGCTTTGTACCCGATGCCCGAGTTCTGATGATCATCGAAGGCGAGACTCCCACGACCATGGCCAAGTCCACGGGCTTGGGATTGCTGGAACTGCCGACTGTCTTCGAGAACTTGCAACCCGATGTGGTGGTCACTGTTGGGGACCGCTTTGAGACCATGGCTACGGCGGTTGCCGCAGCGTATATGAACATCCCCCTGGCGCATACCATGGGGGGGGAGATCTCGGGAACCATCGATGAGAATATCCGCCATGCGGTGACCAAGCTCTCGCATATCCATTTCCCTGCCAACCGGAGTGCGGCGGATCGCATTATCCGCATGGGTGAAGACTCATCCACAGTGCACGTCGTGGGCTGCCCGCGAATTGACCTGGTAGCCGATATTGCCGATGAGAAAAACCGTCTGCCAGAACGGGCCTGGTTGGAGTATGAAGGCGTAGGCGGCCAGATCAACCTGGAAGAGCCCTTCTTATTGGTCTCGCAGCACCCGGTGACCACAGAGTATGGCGATGGTGAACGCCAGATCTCTGAAACGTTGATGGCTTTACACGAGATGCAAATGCCAACGATCATGCTCTGGCCGAATGTAGATGCTGGCTCAGAAGATATTTCACGTGGTATGCGCAAATTTCGTGAGCATTACGAGCACGATTACATCCGCTTCTACAAGAATTTCTCGGTAGAAACCTATGTGCGCTTGATGAAGCGCTGCGCTTGTAAAATTGGCAATTCCAGCGCTTCGATCCGGGAGGGTCCATTTTTGGGGATGCCGGCGGTCAATATCGGTACCCGGCAGATCGATCGCCAGCGCGGCTCGAATGTGATCGATGTCGATTACGACCGCGGCCAGATCATCGCTGCTATCCAAAAGCAGATCGAGCATGGGCCTTACCCCTCAGAGTCGATCTATGGGGATGGCCGCGCCGGGGAACGCATTGCTGATATTTTGGCCCAGACCGATATCAATATCCATAAACGGATGACATACTAATTGTGAATATTCTTGGCTTGATACCGGCGCGGGGGGGATCGAAGGCCATTCCGAAGAAGAATATTGCTCTGCTAGCTGAAAAACCTTTATTGGCATATACCTGTGAGGCCGCCCTGGAAAGCCAGCGCCTGACGCGTGTGCTCCTGGATACCGATGATCAAGAGATTGCTGACGTTGGACGAGCTTGTGGAGTCGATGTCCCATTTATGCGTCCCAAAGATCTAGCTGGAGATGATACGCCGATCCTGCCCGTGATCCAACATGCGCTGGCGTGGCTCAAAGACCAACAAAACTTCCAGGTCGATGTTGTGGTCTTGTTGCAGCCTACTTCTCCGCTGCGTAGAGCTACGCATATCGATTCGGCAGTGGATTTGCTGTTGGATTCTGACTCGGATACAGTTGTCTCTGTGGTGACCGTACCCCATAACTTCAACCCAAACTCTGTGATGCGCCTTGATGAGGGGGGCTATCTGACTCCGTTTGAGGCGGGTCCGATGATCCTCAGGCGGCAGGATAAGCCCCGAGTTTACGCCCGTAACGGTCCGGCGATCCTGGCAATCCGGCGAGAAACCCTCGAGCAGAATACTCTCTATGGGGAAAAAACCCTGCCTTACGAGATGGATGAGGCTTCGTCGGTGGATATTGACACTCTAGACGACCTAGGCCTCGCTGAATTCTGGTTGAAACGAGGTTCTCACCAGCAATGAAATCGATCGATATTCTGCTGTTTGTGGAACACGTTGCTCGTGAGCTGGACATCGCCTGCGCGGTCAAGGCCATGATCGAACGCGATAGCCCCCTCTCGATCGAAATTGCTTCGATCCGTCATGGCATCGAAGAGACGCTGGGGAGTTATCAGCCACGCATCGTTACCTTGCCATATTGTGTTACTCTCTTCGAGGGGGGACTGGATGATATCGTGGCACGCTGGCCGCAGGCTGAATATGTCAGCCTCTCTTACGAACAGGTATTAGGGCGCGCTCAAAAAAAGTTGAATTCCCCCAAAGATGTTTTCTCTAGAGAGTATGTGCTTTACCATGCTTGGGGTGATTTCTTTGCTGAGTATCTTCAGACCCACGAGGTACCCTCAAGGCATATTTTCACCAATGGCAATCCCACCTACTCACTCTACCAATCCCCATACAATACGTATTACGGCAACCAGCGCACGCAACTGGCAGAGGAATTTGGGTTAGACCCGGACAAACGCTGGGTATTCATCCCAGAGAACTATGGCTGGGCCTTTTTCGAAGACCATATGGTGCGCGCCCGCATCCGCAGGGGCTTTGATCCCCAGCAGGCCTATGAATACCGTGATTTTGCCCGCGAGTCATTGCGAGCAGTATCGCGCTGGTGGCAGCAAGCAGGGGGAATTGATTCCATCGAAGTGATCATCCGTCCCCGGCCTGCAATCCCAGCCCAGCAGTTCATTGATCGGGTGCGAGAGTGCGCTGGAGAACTTTCCAAACGGCTGCACTTCATCAAGCAGGGCACAGTACGAGAATGGATCTTGGCTTCGGATGTAGTGATTTCATCTTACAGTACCACATTGCTGGAGGCTGCGGCCGCACATAAGCCGATCTATATTCTCGCCCCACAGCCCTTCCCGGAATTGCTGTATGCTGAATGGTACGAATTCACCGATCACATCCAGACACAAGATGGTTTTATAGATGCCCTGATCCAAGAAAACCTACCTCGAAATTGGGTGGCTGTGGAGCATTGGCTGCGCGCATTAATGATCAGCCGAGGCGATTCCATCGCCAATTTGTCTCGTATGTTTATCGATAAAGCCAACGGCAAATTGTCCACGCCTGTGCCTGAAGAAATCGTCCAGGATTTACAGCGCATCAGCATGGCCAAGTTGATGCGCAATCTTCGCAAGGTTAGTTGGGGTTTGATGCAGCGCGGGCTGGCTATGATGGGGATCAAGACCCAAGACCAGTCCTGGACGGGCCATGAAAGCGATCTGATTACGGATGCGGATGTAAACCAACGGGTCGCACGCTGGGCTGAAATTCTGAGGGATCATGCCTAAAGTCAGTGTGATCATCCCAACATTCAACCGCGCCGACTTGATCCTGGAGACGGTCGAGAGTGTAACCGCGCAGACCTTCAAGGACTATGAGATTATCATCGTGGATGATGGTTCTTCAGACAGAACAGCAATGGTTCTGGAGCCGTTAATCAATAGGGAGATTGTTAACTATATCTACCAGGAAAATCAAGGCGAGTCAGCCGCGCGCAATCATGCCATGCGCCTAGCACAAGGGCAGTATTTTGCCTTTCTGGATTCGGATGATCTCTTTCTCCCGACAAAACTTGAAAAGCAGGTTGCATATCTGGATGCCCATCTTTCTATGGGCTTAGTGCACTCTCTGTACAGTAAATTCAGTGGATTGGATACAGACCTGGGCGTACGCGATCCATCACGGTTTTCTGGCGATGTCTACCCAGAGATCCTGTTAGATTGGTCGGTGTTGATGGCTGTGCCATGTGTGCTGGTGAGGGCTGATGTGATTGCTGAAGTCGGCGGTTTTGACGAGCAAATGCGTTGGGGACCCGATCTGGATCTCTGGCGACGGATATCTCGACACTATGCCTTTGGAGTGATCCCCGAAGTGCTCAGCAAGATCAGGGTACATCCCGGGAATATCTCGAGGGATCGCGCTTCTGCTGTGGCATCGTTTGAGCGTTACTTGCAAAAAGCGTTTAGTGATGACCCTCAGCTTGACATTCGTTTCCAACGCCGCGCCTATGCTAAATTGTATAGCAATGTGGCCCACAATATTCTGGCTGAAGGAAGCCAGCAGCAGCTTGATCTGGTGCGGTCTTATAGCGCCAAAGCCCTCGCTCTTTGGCCCTGGCAATGGAGTGCCTATTTGGGCTGGCTAGGATCCTGGCTGCCAGCACGCACCAAAGAATGGGCGCTTTCGATTTGGCGACGGTACCGATATGGCTAAATCGATCTTATTTTTGGGTACTCAGATGACAGTGGGAGGGGCGCAACACGTGCTCTTGACACAAGCTCTCTGGTTCCATGAAAAAGGCTATCGTGTCACGGTAGCCTTCTTTTACGATAAAGAGCACCTGCGTGAGACCTGGAATACGGAATATCCATTCCCTGTGATCGATTTGCGCGCTCGCGAGCCTGGTGCTCAGGGTGGGAGTGTCTTCGGGTTGTTCACAGGATTGTGGAACTTGTGGCGCTTACTGAAGCGTGACCAATTCGATGTGATCGAATCTTTTACCCCTCACAGCAACCTGCTAGGGCTGCCCCTGGCCTTTTTGGCTGGAATTCCTGTGCGGGTGGGCTCTCATCATGGTTTGATCGAGAATATCTCTCCCTGGTTGGAGCGCGCCCATGGTATGTTGGTGAATTCACGCATCGTATCGGCATTAGTAGCGGTATCGACTCGCGTCCAGCGTCTGGCTATTTCTGTGGAGCGCTGCAAGCCCGACAAAGTGGTTTTGATCCTCAATGGAGTGAAACTCCCTCTTGAGGATGCCTTTAGCTCTGAAGATCGGCAGAAACTCCGGGATGCGCTGGGACTGGATCCTGTTGGGGAACTGGTTCTCTCTGTGGGACGTTTGACCAGCCAAAAGGGGCATTGGATTCTCCTGGAAGCGATCCCAGAAATTTTGGCAGACTTCCCTCACGCAGTCTTCGTACTGGTTGGCGATGGTCCCCTTCGACAAGAATTAGAAGAATTAGTTTCAAAGTTAGGCATCACGAACTCAGTGCGTTTCTTAGGCACGCGTCGGGATGTCCTCGCTTTGTTACACGCAGCCGATGTTTTTGTGTTGCCGTCCGTCTCGGAGGGATTGCCAATAGCGATGTTAGAAGCTATGGCCATGGGTTTGCCGGTGATCGCGTCGAATTTAGAGGGTATTACCAGTGTTATCGTTGATGGGCAACACGGGTTGTTGTTCCCGGTGGGTGAGGTAAAATCCCTGTCGCTCTCTTTGGTGAAATTGTTAGAAGATGCAGAACTTCGAAGCCAAGTAGCCAGAGAGAGTAAAAAATTGGTATCTGAGCGTTATTCTTTAGAAAAGATGTGTGAAGAATATGAAGGTTTATTTTTTTAATGTTGAACACTGGAGCACGGTTGAATGAATATCTGGCTTGATCGTCAGGGGGCTTTCTTTCGGGCTGCTCTCACCCTGATTGTTTGCATCTTGCTCGTCTCGGCAATTCAAGACTTTTACTGGGTTGCTGAGGACACGACGAACTGGATCAGCAAATTCACCCTCACCTGGGGTATCCCTTTGGCAGGGATGATGATCTTTGGTGCGCTGGCATTTGTGTTTGGGATGCTGATCTTGTGGATGCCAGAACGTATTGAACCACTTAGTCGCACCCTGGCTGGATGGCGAGATCGCCTGACTTGGTTGCGCTGGCTACTATTTGTCGTGTTGGCATTGATCCCGGCGAAGATTTTCCTATACACTCCACTGGGATTTAAACTGATTGGGAGTGCATTTCGCCTAGCGTTCTTTTTAGCAGTTGTCATCGCTATGGCCATCTTCGCGACCCGTGATCAAGATAAGCTCATTCGCTGGCGGCCTCTGATGGTGAGCGTTATCTTTGCCGGGGTAATTTTTGCCGGTGCAAAGGAATTCGTCCATGTGACCGATTACCCCTTTTCTCTGACCTGGTCCGAGGGTAACCGCATATGGGATTACTCTTGGCTGTATGGGCGACGTTTGTACGATTATCCACTGGATGCCAAGTTCGAGGCCTATATCGATATCGGAAGACAATCGCTATGGGGGTTGCCTTTTATCTTCGATCACGTATCAATTCTGGATATTCGGATATGGTCAGCGATAGTGCTTACAGTTCCTTACATTCTCTTGGGATGGATGGTTTTCCGACCCTTGCCAGGGAAGCTCAAAGATTGGATTTGGCTTGGCCTGTGGGCGTTTACCTTCTTGTACCAGGGACCGATTTACACTCCCCTGGTGCTCAGTGCTATTCTCGTCGTCGGTGCACGCCGAAAACCGATTTGGCTGGCTTTGCCTTTGATCTATCTGGCCGGGTATTACGCCCAACTCAGTCGGCTCACCTGGATGGTCGCCCCGGCGATCTGGGCGGTCATGGTGGCATTGGTCGATGGCAAAAAAAAGAATGGGGCGCGCTTCACCTGGCGAGATTGGCTCCGGGTGACCGTTTACGGGCTGGCCGGATTCTTAGGCGGAGTAGGCATCCAGCGCGGCTGGAACAGGGTGGCACGCTACCTGGGGAATGTTTCTGAGGTCAATACTGATTCACCAGTTCCTGAAGTTTCGTTCACCGATACCACGGACGCGGTCGAAGCGGTCAGCATCGGGAGCAATACCTTCCTCACAGATCAACCCTTGTTGTGGGATCGCCTGTGGCCCAACTCAACCTATGGCCTGGGGATTGTTTTGGGCCTGATCTTGGCGTCAGCTCCGCTGATCATATTTTTGGTATATCTCATTCGATCTAAGCGTTGGAAGCTCAATTCCTGGCAAAAGTCCGGCTTGGCTGCAGGATTGCTGGTATTCTTAGGATTGGGGATCGTCATCAGTGTAAAAATTGGTGGTGGTGGCAATCTGCATAACCTGGATATGTTCCTGGTTGGAGCGGTGATCGTAGCTGGACTTGCATGGGAGCATGGTGGACACGAGACGATCGATACTCTAGAAACTCAAGGAGTGGGGGTCAAGACATTTTTTTTTCTAATGGTATTGATTCCAGCATTTACCCCCATGATCGGCGCGCATCCGCTTGAACTGCCTGAAGCTAAACACATATTATGGGCTCAAGAAGTGTTGGGAAATGAGACCAAGCGGATTCAAACGGAAGGTGGGGAAATCCTTTTCATGGATCAACGCCAATTGCTCACGTTTGGATACCTGCAAGCGGCTTTGGTCCCTGAATATGAAAAAAAGCAGGTGATGGATCGAGCCCTGGCGGGAGATATTGAATACTTCGCGCCATTTTATGAGGATCTGGCCAGACAGCGTTTTTCTTTGATCGTGGTCGATCCTCAGCGAATCCGTTACACCGATGAAACCGAAGATTGGAGTGAAGAGAATAACGCCTGGGTTCAGTGGGTCACAGAGCCACTATTCTGTTTCTATGAGCCAAAATTTACCTTTGATCATGTTGGGATTTGGACGTTGTACCCGCTCGCAGAAGTGGAGGATTGCTCTGTTCAGAAATAACTGATGTCATGTTGAACTCGGAAAACAGATATGGCAGGGATACGGAGCATCCCTGCCATATCTGTTTTCCGAGTTCAACATGTGGCTGGAGTAGTGCTAGGATTTTCTGAACTGATAAATGACAATAAATGTAGCAAAAGGCCAGATCACCAAAATAGGGATGAGCCATTTCAAAAGGTAAAGGTGGTCCTCTTCTCCACATTGATGATTCTCATCGATGATGAAGTTACCCTCGGGACCATAAATATCTACTAGCGTGTCGATTACCCTTTGACTGTATCCCTGCTCCTCATAAGGGGCTTGAATAATTTCTGGGTTGGCTTCGATTTCGCGAATATCCTGTTCGATCACGACTCCATAATCTGCATCTAAGATCCACCACTGGTCAGTTTCTTTATCCACGCGGGCGCGGGTGACTACGTGGCCTTCTAGTCCGACGATATGTGCTGGAATTCGGTTCCTTCCCAGAATATCGGCCAATATTTTCGAAGATTGCGAGCAAACGCAGGTTGATCGTTCGATGGCTCTTTCGGCGCGACAAAACTCATAATTGTCCCGTTCCCCCTGCAGAAGTCGAGAAAAATAGATCAACCAGTTTTCGTGAATAGGGATGCGCAGATTGTAGGCGTTGCTCTCTTCGAATTCTACCCAGTAATGTACGGTCCCGTTGAAAATGAGTTTGTTCAATCTTTTTACATATTCTGGATATTGCTCATCGATGGACGCGTCGCGATCCATCTGCGCGAAAACTTCTTCAGATGAGTATTGTGGGGTACGTATCTTGCCGGCATATTCGAGCCCCTCGTAGACTGCCGGGTTGCGAAGCGGAAATGCCAGGCCAATCAGATTGATCACCAATAACAAAACACTGATACAGAAAAAAGCGAAGGCAGGGAATTTTGCTGTGAGGATGGATCTGCGGATGGATAAGGATCGGATGAGGAAATTGCTCCCCAGGGTTAGCAACAAACCGATCAAAATGATAAATTTTTGAAAGAGACCAATTTCATAGAAACCGGAATCGTTTTGTATCAGGTCTAGTGATGCTGCTCCAACCAGGAGCACAATTCCAAATGTGTCCAACGAAAAAACGAGAAGATTCTTTATGCTTTTTCTTTTATTGTTCTTCATATTGAATTACCTCAATATACAACTACTAAACCTGATGCGATGATCTCGAAAGAGGGAATCCCTTCTTCGAATTTATCCATCACTCTACTGCAAAAAGCCACCCCCATATATTCCGGCGGAAGCCCTCGTCTGGTAGTTGTTTCAGTGGAGTCATCCATTAAATGGCAATACTATTATACCTGGAAGAATTTTTATCCTTCTTGACCTATTCACGTTCACTGTTATAATTCATTCGCTGAATTTTGGAAAAAGTAAGTGTGGAGTATGGTTTTAGAAAAAGCTCAGATACTGACCGAAGATCACGATCTAGACGAGAACCAAAAAGAACGTGAACGTATTATTCTCGAAAATATCGAAGAAGATCCAAATGTAAACCAGGCTACTCTGGCAAGCAAACTCAATGTTGCGGTTGGCACTGTCAACTGGCATATCAAACGCATGGGGATGAAGGGCTATATCAAGTTATCGCGTGCCGAACGGAAAAAACTTCGTTATATTATCACACCTAAAGGTCTGAAATTTCGCGCCGGTCTGACTGTCAAATACATCGAAAATTCGATGATGCTATTTCGACGGACTCGTCGGCGGGTCACTGAACTCATCCAAGAAGTTAGGCAATCAGGGTATGTCCGTGTTCGGGTTGCCGGAGATGGTGATCTTTCAGAAGTCATCCGTCTGACTTGTCTTGAGCAAGGGGTGATCATTGATGATGATCCTGAATTGCCAGTTTTAGAAATTCGCGGTTGGCGAGTTTACCTGATTATGGATGGCCATATTCTATGAGTGAGCGGCATATATTGATCACTGGTGGCGCAGGCTATATTGGGTCATTTCTGACAGGTGAGCTACTTCGACAAGGGTATTATGTCACTGTTGTTGATCGATTGCTTTATGGAGGGGAATCTCTGCTATCCTATCTCCCCAACGAAAAATTTCGTTTCGTCAAAGCCGATGTGTGGGAATCGCGCGCTATTCGCAATGCAGTCAGGAGTGACTGGCCAAGCCCAATAGCAATCATCCATCTGGCGGCCATAGCGGGGTTCCCCGCATGTCAATCTGTAGGTCGATTGGTAGCTTGGAGATACAATGTCGAATCTACTCAGCATGTTTTCGAACAGGCTGAAGCACTGAATGTCGAGAGGTTTATTTATTTATCATCCTACAGCAACTATGGTCTCTCTGGGGATGGCAATCCCGTAACGGAAGAATCACCACTCAATCCACAATCTTTATATGCGGAGACCAAAGTAGCTTCTGAACGATATTTGCTGGCGCAGGCAAGCCGCAATGGATGTGCTCCAATGATTTTCAGACCGGCAACTTTGTATGGACTTTCTCCACGCCCACGATTCGACCTTATCCTAAACCAATTTGTATTAGAAGCGTTTAGCAAGCGCAAATTGATGATCTACCAAAGGGGCTATTCGCGCTCTTTCGTGCACATTTCAGACGCCGTTCATGGTATTATTCTGGGTCTTCATTTGCCCATCGAGAAAGTGCGCGGGCAGATATACAACGTCGGCTCCGATGAAGGTAATTTGACAAAAGACCAAATTGTGAAACTGATCCTGAAGCGCCTGCCAGAAACGGAAGTAAATTATCAGGACATTACCTTCGGTGGTGATATGCGCGACATTAACGTTTCGTTCAAGAAGGTAAAGAACGAATTAAATTTCGAAACCCAGTATTGCGTTGAAGACGGTATCCGAGAAGTTCTAGCTGCACTGCAAGAGGGCATTATTCAGGAACCGGATGACCCGCGTTATCGGAATGCGCGCTTCATCGTTCAATGAAAATATAAGGAAGAATATATGAAAAAAGCTTTGATTACAGGCATATCTGGTCAGGATGGGTCATACCTGACGGAGCTATTATTGTCGAAAGGATATGAAGTCCACGGCATGATCCGCAGGTCGAGTACGTTCAATACCGGGCGTGTCGATCATATCTATCGTGACCCTCATAATGGTGACCGAGCCAAGATGCGCCTTCATTATGGTGATCTTGCCAGTTCCGACAGTATGCAGAATCTGATTTCCCAGGTTGAGCCAGACGAAATCTATAACCTGGCAGCGCAGAGCCACGTGCGCGTCAGCTTCGATTTGCCTGAATACACAGGGGATGTCACTGGCTTAGGAACAATAAGACTTTTAGAAGCCATTCGGCGTGTGGGTGGCAATATCCGTTTCTACCAGGCTTCGACCAGTGAATTGTTTGGGAGCGCCTCACCACCTCAAAGCGAGTCTACCCCCTTCGAACCACAAAGTCCATATGCTGCTGCCAAAGCCTATGCCCATTGGGTCACCAAGAACTATCGTGATGGCTATGGAATGTTTGCTAGCAGTGGCATCCTTTTCAATCACGAGTCCCCGCGTCGGGGTGAGACATTCGTTACCCGCAAGATCACGCGCGCTGTCGCGGCCATCCTGGCTGGGATACAGAAAAATCTCTACATGGGTAATCTGGACTCTAAACGCGATTGGGGATACGCTCCAGAATATGTTGAAGTGATGTGGCGGTTGATGCAACAAGATGATCCCATGGATATTGTCATTGGCACTGGAGAATCTCATACAGTGAGAGAATTCCTGCAAGAGGCTTTTGGTTATGTCGATTTGGATTATGAAGAGTTTGTGCGTATTGATGAGCGCTATTTCCGCCCTACAGAGGTCGATTATCTTTTGGCTGATCCTACCAAAGCATATGAAGCTTTGGGATGGGAGCCTAGGATCAAATATAAAGATTTGGTCCGCATTATGATGGACGCTGATCTGGAATTGTTGGGGCTCGAAGCTCCTGGAGATGGGAAACGCCTCTTGGCTGAACGTTTTGATGGTTGGCACCGTTGGGAAGATCAAGTAGTGAGCATGGATAAGTGATCATGGCTGAATCGAATTACCCTACTCCAGAAGAATTCTGGGCGGAAAGAAGAGTTTGTGTAACAGGTGGTGCTGGTTTTCTAGGTTCCTTTGTCCAGCAAGTTCTCCGGGAGCGCGGCGCCTCAGAGATATTCATCCCCCATATCGAAAACTATGATTTGACCACCCTGGAAGATATCCAGCGCATGCTGAACGACTCCAACCCCGATGTGATCATCCATCTGGCAGCATTGGCTGGGGGCATTGGTGCCAACCGAGCGCGCCCAGCTGAATTTTTCTACAAAAACTTGATGATGGGCGTCCCACTAATGCATGAAGCCTGGAAATTTGGTGTGGAGAAGTTCGTTGCCATTGGCACCATCTGCGCTTACCCAAAATTTACTCCCGTCCCATTCAAGGAAGAAAACCTGTGGGATGGCTATCCCGAGGAGACGAATGCCCCTTACGGTTTAGCCAAAAAGATGCTTCTGGTCCAGGCGCAGACATATCGCGAACAATATGATTTCAATGCCATCTATTTACTTCCGGTGAATCTGTATGGCCCACGCGACAACTTCAACCTGGAGACCTCACATGTTATTCCAGCCCTGATCCGCAAGATGATCGAGGCGCAGCAACGTGGCGATAAGGAAGTAGTATTATGGGGTGATGGCTCGCCGACGCGTGAGTTCTTCTATGCGGGTGATGCCGCTCGGGGTGTCGTAATGGCAGCAGAACGATATTCCGATTTGGAGCCTGTAAACCTTGGATCGGGAATGGAGATCAGCATAAAAGACTTAGCCCAATTAATCGCCAAGTTGACTGGCTTCGAGGGCGAAATCGTATGGGATACGACCAAACCGAATGGGCAGCCGCGCCGTGGTCTGGATACCAGCAGGGCGAAGGAGTTCTTTGGCTTCGAGGCAGAGATGCCTTTCGAAGAAGGCTTGCGCCGCACGATTGATTGGTTCAAGGAAAACCAGGATCGGATAGCATAGCGTTGAACGATCAATGTTCAACTTTTTGACGCTTTATGGCAGAGACATCTCTCACAACCCAACCTGCTCCTGAAACGATCCTGTTACGCCCGACTCGGGGTTGGTCTGCCCTCAATCTTGGCGACTTATGGCGCTACCGGGAGTTGATATTTTTCCTGACCTGGAGGGATATCAAAGTGCGCTATAAGCAGACAGTTCTTGGAGCTGCCTGGGCAATCATCAGGCCAGTCATTTCGATGATCGTATATGCACTGATTTTTGGACAGCTAGCTAATCTTGATTCTGAGGGGGTTCCATACACGATTTTCACCTATGTGGCCTTGCTGCCATGGCAGTTGTTCTCCAAAGCCATGAACGATACTGGACGTTCTATGGTGTCGAACCGCAACATGATCACCAAGATCTATTTCCCACGTCTGGTAATTCCCATTTCGACAGTCCTGAGTGGACTTGTAGATTTTTTGATCGCTTTTGTTGTCCTGATTGGAATGATGGTGTATTACAAGATCTCCTTGACCTCCGCGATCTGGACTTTGCCACTGTTCTTGTTATTGACTTTGATCTCTGCCTTGGGGATTGGTTTATGGTTCTCTTCGTTGAATGTGCTCTACCGAGATGTGGGCTATATGCTGCCGTTCCTGACGGAAGTGTGGAAATACCTCACCCCGGTGGCATATTCAGCGCAGTACATCACTGGTACATGGAAGGTGATCTACTCCCTCAACCCTATGGCCGGAGTCGTACAGGGTTTTCGTTGGGCGTTATTAGGCATTGAGTTGGATGCCTCCGCGCCCTTGACCATGTCGATCTCGGTGGGTGTGTCAATTCTGGTACTGGTCACTGGGTTGTTCTATTTTCGGCGCATGGAGAGAACGTTCGCAGACATGGTATAGCGATACAGGTTTGCACGTTACAAGTTATGACAGAATTAGCAATAAGAGTAGAAGATCTCGGCAAACAATATCGCATTGGGTTGGCTCCAGAGCGTTATAAAACGCTGCGCGATTCAATTGTTGATGTGGTGACCTGGCCCATCCAGCGCATTCGCCGAGGCCTGGCTCCTACAGGGGAAGATCGTTTGGATACCATCTGGGCTTTGCGAGATATTTCCTTCAATGTGGAGCAGGGTCAGATATTGGGTGTCATCGGTCGCAATGGAGCGGGTAAGAGCACCCTATTAAAAGTGTTGTCGCGAGTCACAGAGCCTACAGAGGGTGAAGTCGAAATCCGTGGTAGAGTAGGCTCACTTTTGGAAGTAGGTACAGGATTCCATCCGGAATTAACGGGTCGAGAGAATATTTACCTCAACGGCGCTATATTGGGGATGAAGCGAACTGAGATTGATGGCAAATTCGACGAGATCGTGGATTTCTCAGGTGTGGAGAAGTTCATCGATACGCCG
Source organism: uncultured Anaerolineales bacterium (assembly GCA_964438295.1). Taxonomy (GTDB): domain Bacteria; phylum Chloroflexota; class Anaerolineae; order Anaerolineales; family UBA11858; genus NIOZ-UU35. The sequence goes on along the minus strand of CAYTKR010000011.1, from coordinate 26,796 downwards.
GTCAAGCGTTATTCCAGCGGCATGTACCTGCGGTTGGCGTTTGCCGTTGCTGCTCACTTAGAACCAGAGATCTTGGTCGTCGATGAGGTGTTGGCTGTCGGTGATGCAGAGTTCCAGCGTAAATGCCTCGGGAAAATGAGTGACGTGGCTCAAGAAGGCCGTACCGTGCTGTTTGTTAGCCATGATATGTCAGCAATTTTGCGCTTGACCGAGGAAGCCATTGTCTTGGAAAAAGGCCAACTTGTTTACCGCGCCCCCACAGTGGAAGCTGTAGATTATTATATGATCTCAGGTTTCTCCGAAGCGGGAGAAAGAACTTGGGACGCTGATGAGATCCCAGATGCTGCTGCACCCTTCCGGCCGATTGCTTTGCGCGTGCGTAACTCCAAAGGGAACAATGTTGATGTTGTGCGCTCGACAGAAGAAATCACCTTGGAAGTTGAATATGAACTGACAGAGTCAATCCAGGGGCTGCGCGTTGGGCTCTATTTGATGAGTGCGCGAGGCGAGTATGTGTTGACCACCTTCGATACCGATGAGCCTGACCAGTATGACAAATTTGGCGTGCGTCCTGAGGGCCATTTCATCAGCCGTTGCGCTATTCCCGCAGATCTTCTCAACGAGGGTCGCTATACAGTGGGGATGAACGCCAGCTCTTTCCGTGTGAAGCGTTTCTTTATGGATGAGCGTGCTTTGACTTTTACGGTCGATGGGATGGGCGCGCCCGGAAAACAGTGGTCTGAAACGCGCATGGGTTTGGTGCGACCGCGCCTGGCCTGGCAAATCGAGACGGTAGGATAGTGGCAATGCTCTCGAAAGAAAAAGTCAAAAATCTCCTTGGCGAACTTCCGCTAACTGCTGAGATTTACAGGTTTTTGCGACAGAGTGAGCAGCCTCCGGTGGGTGGGTACCGATTGGATCGCTTGCAAACGATGCTGCCTGAGTGGCTCGAACAGGCCAGGGCCGTCACGAAGCAAGCCGGAAAACCCAAAAGTGTGCTGGTCTTCAGTATGCTGAGCTATTGGCTCGAGCACAGTATGCTAATGAGCCTGGCTTTGGCCGCTCTGGGTCATGATGTCACCCTGACCTATTTGCCCTACGCGCATTGGAAGAAACCCATCAACCAGTTTGATTTGCGGCGCCAGAATATGTATATCCAGGGGATTGTTAGCCAGGCAGAACCGCACATCAAAGTTGTTTCATTACTCGAATCAGCCCAGGTGGATGCATTACCCGTTGAATTAGATGAGATGATGAACGCAGCTGCGTTCCGCGATGTGCAGTACAGTCTGCTTAGGGAAGATGTCGACCCGGATAGCGATCTTTATCGGTTGCGGCGCGAGCGTAATGAAATTCACGCACGCAGAATACTCACCCAAATGATGGGAAATCGCCCCGATGTGGTCATAGTTCCCAATGGTAGTATGCTTGAATTCGGTATCACCTATTTGGTGAGCAAATATTTGGGAATTCCTGTGATGACTTTGGAATTTGGCGAGCAAAGTGAACGTATGTGGCTGGCGCAAAACGATGATGTGATGCGCCAGGATACCCAGGATCTCTGGGATGCGCGCAAAGATACGCCTCTTTCGGAAGAAGAGTGGACGCGGGTAAAGGGGTTCTTCGCTGCCAGGCAGAAAGGGAATATTTGGGAGACTTTTGTGCGTCTTTGGCAGGGGATGCCCTCCCAGGGTGTGGAGGAGGCGCGCGAAGATTTGGGGTTGGATTCTCGTCCCGTTGTGTATCTGCCCACCAATGTGCTCGGAGATAGTTTAACCCTTGGGCGTCAGCTATTCAGCTCCAGTATGACGGAATGGTTGCAACGCACGATCGAATTCTTCATCGAACGGGCTGACGTGCAGTTTGTGATCAAGACCCATCCCGGAGAACAAATCGGCTGGGGACCGGCGGTTTACGATATTCTCAGAGAGATGTTCCCTGAATTGCCAGACCACATTCATTTGTTGCCGGCCGATGCCAAAGTCAATGCCTATGACCTCGTTGAGATTGCTGATTTGGGGATGGTTTTTACCACAACGATGGGTATGGAGATGGCTATGAGCGGTCTGCCAGTAATCGTAACAGGGAAAACTCATTACCGAGGCAAAGGCTTTACGCTGGATGCAGAATCATGGGACGGGTTTTTCGAGATTCTCCAAAAAGTGCTGGCTGATCCTCGGGCACACCGACCCACCCGAACGCAGGTCGAAGCCGCCTGGACCTACGCCTATCGTTTCTTTTTTGAATATCCTCAGCCCTATCCCTGGCATGTTCAACATTTTCAAAATGATATTGAACGCTGGCCGCTGGAAACCGTTTTTTCGGATGAAGGGTTTGGACTGTTTGGGGATACATTTGAATATTTAGTTGGCGAGCCCATTCAGTGGGCAAAATAATTATGGGTACAGAGACAGAAATCAAATCGCAGGTACGTGAATTCTACGACCAGGTTGGATGGCAACAGGTCAGTGAAGGAGTCTACCAAAATGCTCGCTATGAGGATTTGCGGCCCGTTTCGCGTGAATATATCCATCGTTGTCATCTACGGGTGAACCGTCACATCAATCCTCATGGACACCTGCTGCTGGACGCAGGCTCTGGGCCCATCCAATACCCAGAGTATTTAGAGTACTCCAAAGGGTATGCGAACCGGGTCTGTGTAGATATCTCGCATGTTGCCCTGCAAGAGGCCCGCAAGCGGATCGGTGACCATGGCCTTTGTGTTGTGGCAGATATTGCCAACTTGCCATTTAAATCTGATGTTTTTGAAGGGATCGTTTCGCTGCATACGATTCACCATCTCCCACAAGATGACCATGTTCCCGCCTATAAAGATTTATACAGAGTGCTTTCCCCTGGTTGTTCCATAGCCGTGGTTAATGGTTGGGGAGAGGCTTTGATTCCCAATTTATTAGCGAAACCCATGCGTTGGACGAACCGCTTGATTGGTATTGTCAGGCGCGTATTTGGAGTCGCCCCCCCCGTGCATCCTGCAAAACCTGTGAGTACAGCCAAGGATACGCCCAAAGGCACATTTGTGCGTAAATACGGAGCAGATTGGTTGAAAGCACAGCTGGCACCATGGATGTCCATTGAAATATTCGTTTGGAGGGGAGTTAGTGTGAAGCACTTGCGCACCTTTGCCCATCAAGGATGGGGCGGGCGAACGCTATTGCGTATTTTGTTTTGGTTCGAGGAACGTTTCCCGCATTTCTTCGGCGAGAAAGGCCAATACCCGTTGGTTGTGATCCGAAAACCGATCATATAGATTTGCAAATTTAAATGACTCAGATGGAAATACCCACTGCATTGGATTCTCGTCTGGACATATAGTGGTGGCGAAGCCACCACTATATGTCCAGACGGAGCCTTGTGTTTGTAGGATTTTCTTGCATCACAGTAATAAACGGAGACATATATGAATTGGAAAGATAAAGTCGTTTTGATCACTGGAGGAACCGGCTCCTTTGGAAAGGCTTTTACAAAGATCTTGCTGGAAGAGTATCAGCCTGCGAAGCTGATCGTGTTTAGCCGCGATGAACTCAAACAGCATGAAATGCGGGCAGCCGGTTTCGATCATCCCAGCTTGCGATATTTTATTGGGGATGTGCGGGATTTAGAGCGTCTCAAACGAGCCATGCAAGCGGTTGATATTGTGGTCCATGCCGCGGCGCTCAAGCAGGTTCCGGCCTGTGAGTACAACCCCATGGAAGCAGTTAAAACGAATATCCTTGGCAGCAGTCATGTGGTCGATGCCGCACTGGATACGGGAGTCAAAAAGGTCATGGCTTTGAGCACGGATAAAGCAGTCAATCCGGTAAATCTCTATGGGGCCACCAAGTTAGCGGCTGAGAAGTTAGTCATCCAGAGCAATGCTTACGCTGGGAAATATGAAACTCGCTTGAGTTGCGTGCGCTATGGCAATGTTGTCGGCAGCCGGGGTAGTGTAGTCCCTGTCTTCTTGCGACAACGCGCGAATAATGGACAGCTTACCATCACCGATGATCGCATGACACGATTCTGGCTTTCCCTGGAACAGGGCGTCCGATTTGTGATTCGCAACATCGAAAATATGCAAGGTGGGGAAGTTTTCGTACCGAAGATTCCCAGCATGAAAGTGGTCGATCTTGCCAAAGCAGTCGCCCCCAAAGCGGAGTTAGAGACCATAGGAATTCGTCCTGGTGAGAAGTTGCATGAGATGTTGATCTCACGCGACGAATCGCGTTCGACGATTGAACTGGATGATATGTTTGTAGTACAGCCGGTGGAAGCGTACTGGTTTGGCGGAAGATGGGGTGAAAAGGGTCAACCGGTTCCCGATGGTTTCCGTTATTCCAGTGCCGAGAACCCTGAGTGGCTCGATATTGATCAGATCATCGAGATTATCAAACCTTTTGAGGAGGCTTTTGCCGCAGGTAAACTAGCCTAAAGAGAATGCGAATACTCATAACGGGCACGGGTGGTTTGTTAGGCAGTAATCTGGCTTTAGAAGCTGCCAACGACCACACTGTTTTCGGGGTCGATCGTAGTTGCCCCCAGAAGACAGAGGCCTTCACTCCGGTGGTGGCCGACTTGCTAGACCCGGGCGCAGTAGAGCGTATCCTTGACGATACGCAACCCGATTGGGTGATCCATTGCGCAGCACAGGCAAATATAGACGCTTGTGAGCGTGACCCTGAGAATGCCTGGGAATTGAATGCAGAATTACCGCGAAAACTGGCACATCATGTCGCCAGGGGCGGAGCGCGCCTGCTGCATGTATCAACAGATGCCGTCTTTGATGGGAAGAAGGGAAAATATACTGAAAATGATCCGCCCAATCCTATCAATGTGTATTCGCAAACAAAATTGGCTGGTGAAAATGCGGTTCTCGATTCGACAGCCGATGCCATTGTCGCCCGTACAAATATCTTCGGTTGGAGTCCCACGGGTAAACGCAGTTTAGCTGAATTTTTCTTTAATAATCTAAAGGCTGGAAATCAGGTTCGGGGATTTCCTGATGTTTTTTTCTGTCCCCTTTTGGTGAACGATGTTGCCGATCTATTTTTCGGGATGCTGGAGAAAGGACTTCACGGACTGTATCATGTGGTTAGTAGCGAATGCATCAGTAAATATGATTTTGGGATGGCGATCGCACGAAATTTTGGTTTCGACACGGATCTAATTACACCTACCTCTGTAGCCGACTCTGGGCTAAAGGCGGTTCGTTCCCCTAACCTAACATTGTGTGTTGACAAACTTATCCACGATTTGGGGGTGGTTCCTCCAGATTTATCCACAGGAATCGAGCGCTTCTATGCGCTTTATCAACAAGATTATCCACAACTGTTGAGAAATCTTTGTATTGCTGAAGCATAGCTAACGCAATTATGGATCTCAAAAAATACACGGAATTGATTGCAGATAAAAGAATTTTCCAATCCTCTTGGATCATTTCACTTTCCTTGTTGATAATCACTTTTGCTACATTTGGGTTGTTAGCCTCCCGGCAAGGTCTGTATTTCGATGATTGGCCTGCGATCCTGGTCATGCACGCTGATATCGATTTGTGGGAATTTTACAAATTTGATCGCCCATTTTCTGCCTGGACCTTCATGGTCTTCGAGCCCATCTTGGGCATTTCCCCGCTAAATTGGCAGATCGTTACTATAGCCCTGCGTTGGGTCACCGCCTGGTGCGTTTATTGGATACTGCATCAGGTTTGGCCTTCAAAGCGTCAAGAAGTGTTCTGGATGACAATAATTTTCACTGTGCATCCGGTTTTTACGCAACAATCCATTGCCGTCGCGTATAGCCAGCACTTCATCACCTATGCGCTGTATGGGCTTTCTGTTGGAGCGATGCTGGCGACGCTCACGACAAAGCGACCGGCGATCATGATTTTGGTTTCTATCCTGGCTACTGCCGGTCATATGTTCACCATGGAATACTTTTGGGGGTTAGAACTGATGCGTCCAATATTGCTTTGGATGGTGCTCGCGCGAAATTCTGAAGGTACCAAATCAGAAAGGCTCAAGCGCCTGACCAAACAATGGAGCCCCTACGCGCTGGTTCTCGTGCTGGCAGTTTTCTGGCGATATTTCCTGGTTGGCTCTGATATCGGGTCTACCAACAGTTTACGATTACTATCTTTGATCCTTGCTGACCCAATCAATGGCCTGCGTCAATTCGTCCAGACAGTATTTCGAGATATTATCGTCATTCTCGCTTCATCATGGTACAAGACCCTACAGCCGAGTCTGATCGATTTGGGGTCTCCCTCGGCAATCATCTCCTGGGCTGTGGCTGGTTTTGTTGCTCTAGTAATATATTTCTTTGGAAATACGATCCGCTCATCGAAAGGACTAGAGCAAATTTCAAATAATAGCTGGGCAAAAGAAGCCCTGCTATTGGGGATGTACGCCATATTTGTGGGAATGTTGCCCGGTTGGTTGGTCGATCGTGAGATAACCATAGGCATGTTCTCAGACCGCATCGCCATGCCTGCCATGATCGGGGCGGGAATCGTCTTCGTGAGCCTGGTGGCGTTGATTGCTACTAACCGGCAAACGCAAATCTTTCTACTGAGCGTCTCCATCGGTCTGGCAGCCGGGGCTCATTTTCGGATCGCAAATGAATATCGATGGGAATGGGTTGAGCAGCGACAGTTTTACTGGCAGATGTACTGGCGCGCGCCCGCTCTGAAGGAGAATACTGCTATCCTAGCAGATGGTGCCTTGTTCAGCTATACCGGTGAATACCCGACTGCAACAGCATTAAATGTGCTCTATTCCGACCGCAAAGGTACTGGTCAGCAGCCTTATTGGTTTTTCGAGATTGATGACAATTTCTATGGGGAGATGAGCACCTTATTCGAGGATATGCCAATTGAATATCAACTTCGTACTCTTGAGTTTGCAGGTAAGGGACATGATAACTTGGTAGTCTGGTACGACTACCCTGGTAGTTGTGTGTGGGTGCTGACCGAGGTGGATGCACTGCATCCAAACATTCCCGAAATTACCAAAACTGCCCTCCCAATATCGAACTTATCTCGCATCGTTCAGGATGCTGATTCGTCCATTGCGCCTCCAGAGAGTGTCTTTGGCCCAGAGCCAGATCATACCTGGTGTTACTACTTCCAAAAAGCGCAGATTGCCTATCATCAGCGGGCCTGGGAAGAAATTGTGGCATTGGGAGAAATGGTTGATGCGAGTGATTTCGAACCCAACACGGATAATAAGATCGAATGGTACCCCTTTATCGAGGCATATGGACGAGTTGGAGATTGGTCACAGGCCGAGACCCTGAGTATCGATGCTTATAAGGGGGATCAAGGGGTCCAGGATATGTTCTGCAAGATTTGGTCGGATTTGGAAGCTGAGACGCCTGCCAGCGAAGCGCGGGATGCTGCCATTTCGAACGTATTAGGATTTTTGGGTTGTAGCAAATTGCCCTAATTATCAATGTGACGTTGCAAACGAGATGCTCGAAAATAAGGGATGGTTGGGGGGCGAAGCCCCCCAACCATCCCTTATTTTCGGTACTCACCATGATGTGATATACAAACGAATAAGTGCAAACCAAAGGAGCCAATATGAACATCCCATCTCCTGAAATTACCATTGCGGACCGAAAGGTTGGTCTAAACCACCCGACTTATTTTATTGCTGATATCGCTGCCAACCATGACGGCGATTTGGAGCGCGCCAAGATTCTCATTCGCCTGGCAAAAGATGCTGGCGCCGAAGCGGCCAAATTCCAGAATTTCCGCGCTCCCAAGATCGTCTCGGATTATGGTTTCAAAGCCCTGGGTGGACAACAATCTCACCAGGCAGAATGGAAGAAAACAGTCTTCGAAGTGTATGATGGCGCTTCGGTGCCTTTCGAATGGACCCCCATCCTCAAGGAAGAGTGTGACAAGGTTGGCATCCATTATTATTCTTCCCCCTATGATTATGAAGCCATCGATATGCTCGACCCATATGTGCCAGCCTTCAAGGCTGGCTCCGGTCTAATGTCCTGGCCAGATGCCCTGGTGCGTATGGCAAAATTTGGCAAGCCTATATTAATTTCTAGTGGCGCTGCGGATATTGGCGATGTTGTGAGAGCCATGAGAGCGGTGCAGGCTGTTAATGACCAGGTGGTGCTGTTCCAGTGCAATACTAACTACACGGCCGACGATTCCAATTACGATCACCTGAACATCAATGTACTCAAAACCTATGCAGCCATGTTCCCCGATGTGATACTGGGCCTCTCTGATCATACACATAGCCCGGCCCCCGTTGTCGGCGCAGTCGCAGTTGGGGCGCGCGTTATCGAGCGCCATTTTACTGACAGCAACGAACGCGAAGGCCCCGATCATAAATTCGCCATGAATCCAGAGACATGGGCTGAGATGGTGCATCAGGTGCGCACCTTAGAGCGTTCCTTAGGATCCTATGACAAATTTGTTACGGGCAGCGAAAAGGAAACGTATGTATTGCAACGCCGCTGCTTACGCGCCGCCCGGGATATCAAGGCAGGCGAGATCATCACCGCTGAAATGACTGAACCCCTGCGTCCTGCAGCCACGGGTGCGCTCATGCCTTGGGAGTTGAATGAACTGGTAGGCAAAAAAGCGCTGGTTGATATGCCCTATGGGATGGATTTTCGCTGGGAGAATATAGGAGCGTAGAGTTTGTACGTTTAAACGTTAGAACGTTGAACGTTCAACCTGTCAACGAAAATGCGTATTCTCTACTTCTCGCGCGATTACACCACCCACGATCATCGCTATCTCTCAGCGCTGGCGAAAACAGAGCATCAGGTTGGCTATCTTCGTCTAGAGAAGCGCGGGCATGATCTTGATGACCGACCTTTGCCCCCCGAGATTGAGTTGATCCCCTGGGTGGGCGGGCAGTCACCAGCAAAGCTGCGGCATGGCTTGAAGTTGCTTATTGGTTTGCGCAAAGCCATTCGAGAATTCAAACCCGACCTGGTTCAAGCGGGTCCATTGCAGCGGTCTGCGTTCCTGACCGCGTTAACGGGATTTCACCCGTTGGTCAGCATGTCTTGGGGGTATGATCTGCTCATGGATGTGAAGCGAAACCGCTGGTGGGAATGGGCCACCCGCTTCACCCTGAAGCGAACGGATGCTCTGGTGGGGGATTGCGATACTATTCGAAATCTGGCTATCCAACATGGTATGGCACCGGATCGGATCGTTACCTACCCCTGGGGTGCCAATCTCGAAAAATATTCACCTGGCGAGGATGGTGGTTTGCGAAAGCGTCTGGGCTGGGATGGAGATACGTTTGTGTTGCTCTCCACCCGGGGTTGGGAGCCGCTTTACGGGGTTGATGGCCTGGCGCAAGCCTTTGTCAGGGCAGTCCGCCAGCGTCCAGAATTGCGCTTGCTGATGCTGGGTAATGGCTCGCTGGCACCCAATATTCGCCATACCTTTTTGCGTGCAGATATCCTCGACCGGGTGCACTTTCCTGGTCAGGTAAATCAGAAAGACTTGCCAAATTATTACCGCGCGGCAGACCTTTATATCAGCACTTCCCATAGCGATGGAACTTCGATTTCGTTGTTGGAATCGTTAGGTTGCGGCACCCCGGTCTTGTTGACCGATATCCCCGGGAATCAGGAATGGGTTACCACGCAGGGAGAAGTCGGCTGGCTTTTTCGAGATGGGGATGTGGGTTCTCTTTTGGAAGGAATACTCCAGGCGGTGGACCAATGGGAACAGCTCCCTGCTATGGGACGAGCAGCCCGTAAACTGGCAGAAGCACGCGCGAACTGGGATAAGAATTTCCCCCACCTTTTCGAGGCGTACCAGATTGCCATGGGATAATGCCTGAGCAAATCGTTCTGTCTCATTATCAAGCCATACAACTGATCGATGTCAGAGATGGAGAAACATCCATCCAGATTTCCCTCGATTTAGGCCAAACGAAGACAGCCGTATCGCTAACCAATTTGGGGGTGAGTTTTCCGGATGGAGAAACGCTCCCCTGGGAGATTGTCAGAGAGATTGCCGACAATCAGAATAATTGCTTTCTCGTGAGTGATGGGATTGCAACCGTCATCCAGGCTTTCTCCGACATATTCCAACGGGCATACACTTTGTACCCGACTACATCGGCTCCCACGATGCTGGTATCGGGTATTCCCATGCACCGCATCAAGGGTACGGATCCCTGGCGAGATACCCAAAACAAGATTAAGGCCCTAGGGCGGACCTTCGGTCAAATTCTAGACACCACCACTGGGTTAGGATATACCGCTATTCTGGCTGCGGAACAAGCAAACCACGTTACCACGGTTGAGCTCGATCCGGCTGCTCAAAGCGTCGCCAGGCGCAACCCTTGGTCTCGTGGGCTGTTCGATAACCCTAAGATTGCCCAGATCATCGGGGACAGCAATGACGAGATTGAACATTTTGCTGGAGAGTCTTTCCATGGCATCATCCACGATCCGCCCATGTTCAGTTTGGCGGGCGAGTTATATTCGCTGTCATTCTATGAGCAGGCTTACCGAGTGCTGAAACCCAAGGGAAAAATGTTTCATTACATCGGCAACCCCGAAAGCAAATCCGGCGCGCGAGTGACGCGAGGCGTGGTTCAGCGTTTGAAGAAGGTTGGTTTCTCACGGGTGATTCCAAAACCTAAAGCTTTTGGTGTAACTGCCTATAAATGACGGTTGATAAGTGACCAGAAGAATAGATTCAACCCTCAGTCGCCCGTCCTCAGTCTCCGCTCCTTTGAGCCATGCTAACTATTAAGTGCGCCGCCTGTAAACGCAAGCTTTGGAAATACGAGAAGATTGGCAAGGGTGAAGTGCTGCGGTGTTACAAGGGCCGCATTGAGCGCGAATATGAGTTCCAACGACAAGGCGATAAAATTGTGTGTGTTTGTGGCAAGGAGATCGGCATTGATAAGGGTGCGCATATCAAAATGATCAAGAAGGGGTTTATCTATACCGGTAAGAAGAGAAATTAGTTGGCTGGTTGGAGATGATCTATGCTTACATTCGATAATCTGGTTGAAGAGTTTCGGGCGATTGGTATTAATGCTGGTGATACCCTGATGGTGCACAGTTCGTATAAATCATTCGGCGGTGTAGATGGCGGGCCGCAAACGGTCATTGATGCTCTGCTGGATGTTCTTGGCGAAGAGGGCACGTTGATCATGCCGGCCTTCAACTTTGATTTCTGCAAAGGTGAGCCATGGGATGTGCGCAATACACCTTCCCATATGGGCATTATCACCGAACTGGTTCGTCAGGATCCACGCAGCTTGCGTGTCTTTCACCCCATCTATTCGTTTTCGATCATCGGCAAGCGGGCCGAATTCTTGACCAAGGAACGGTATAAAAGTAGTTATGAGCGTAATTCATTGTTTGGCAAACTGCGCCAAATCGATGGCAAGATCATGGTGATTGGCCTTAGCTACAACGACAGCATGACCTTCTTCCACCATGTCGAAGAGTTGGAAGGTGTTGATTATCGCTATCTAAAAACCTTTACAGGGATGGTCACCGATGAAAACGGCCACACCTATGAAGACTCCTTCCAAATGCTGGTGCGTGACATCGACCAGGGGGTGGAAACCATGGTAGACCCTATGGGCAATTTGGCGGAAGAGAACGGCATTATCAAAAGCCGAACGATCGGTGAAGCTGCCGTCAAATTGATGAAGGCCAACGATATCTACGAATTTGCCGCCCGGGAAATGCGTGTCAACCCACGCTTACTATATGAAATCAAGAAAGATTAGGGGAAGCCGATAGCAACATGCAATTAAAACCCCTGCTCGAAAAGATCTACCCCCTTCACCGCACGTTGGCATCTGATGGATTGGATGAAGCCTTGCAGATCGTTAGCCAGGCTATGCCACCATCCGCGAGTTTTGCCATAGAAACCTACGTGCCGGGTGATCCCATCTGGACCTGGCAGGTGCCAGAACGCTATGTGGTCCACGAGGCTTATATCGAAATTGAGAATGGTAAGCGGGTGGTAGATTTTGTGGACAATCCCCTGCACATTGTTTCATATTCTTTGCCCGTTGATAAAACCCTCACCTGGGATGATCTAGAGCCGCATCTTTTCTACAATGCCGATCGCCCCTGGGCAATCCCCTGGAATTTTTCCTATTACCAGAGAGATTGGGGTTTCTGTCTCGCTAAGGATGTTTACGATGATTTACCAAGGGATGCTCGCTACCGAGTGGTCATCCGCTCAGAGTTTCTCACTGATCCTAAAGATGGCGGTTTTCGCGTAGGTGTGGGGGTGCAGCGCCCTGAGAGTGATCTACATCCCGAAGCGGGTGAGATGCTGATTTCAGCTCATATCTGCCACCCTATGCAGGCCAATGATGACACAGCTGGAGTTGTGACTGCAATCGAAGTTGCTCAACGCCTGGCGGATAACCCCCTCCCCCCCGGCTCGATGAGCGTGCGCTTCTGGTTCGGCCCTGAGACCATTGGCACGATCGCCTATCTGGCTCATAACGAAGCTGTAATCCCACATTTGAAAGCTGGCATTTTCATCGAGATGACGGGCAATCAGAATACGATTGCCTGGCATCACTCCCGTCAGCGTACTCACCTGTTGGATCGGATCACAAATTATGTTTTGCGGGATCGAGCTCACGTGGAGCGCGATTTTGCTGACTTTCCCCCTAATGACGAACGTGCCATCAATGGGCCAGGTGTCAATGTGCCGTGCATTTCAATCAATCGCTGGCCTTACGATGAATATCACACTACTGACGACAACCCGGACATTATTCACGAAGATATGCTGCAAGATGCTGCTGATGTGGTTGAAGAGATCGTGCGCATTTTTGGATCCAATTACATCCCTAAACGCAAATTCCGCGGCCCATTGTTCCTATCTGGCAATGACCTGTGGGTAGATTGGCGTGAAAACTTCGAGCTCAATCGCGCCATTGAGAAGATCATGATGAGTCTGGAGGGGGACCAGAGCATCTTCGATATTGCTTTAGACGTAGGGTTGGATTATTGGGTGGTGCGGGAATATGTAGAGAAGTTTCGCACAAAAGGGTTTGTTGACGTAGTGCCCATTCCTAGCGAGGCACACTTTTCATGAACATCGTCGCAATCATTCAGGCTCGAATGAGTTCATCGCGCTTGCCAGATAAGGTATTGCTACCCATTGAAGGGCGACCAATGCTTCAGTGGGTCGTTGAAAGAACCAGGCGAGCCCTGACAATCAGCAATGTTGTCGTTGCCACAACAATAGACCCTTCTGATGATCCCGTGGCTGAAATTTGTCAATCTCAAGAGATCGCATTCACTCGCGGCAGCGTCAGTGATGTGTTAGATCGCTATTACCAGGCAGCCAAAGAATATCGCGCGGATGTCATCGTGCGCATTACCGCGGATTGTCCCTTGATAGACCCGGCTTTGATAGATCAAGCTGTGTGTGCCATGTTTACGTCTCCGAATGAAGCGAGAGATACTGACCAATGTCCACTGACCACTGCCCACTGGGATTTCGTTGCCAACCGCCTTCCTGAACCCTGGTGGCGTACATACCCGATTGGATTGGATACAGAAGTATTCACCTTCGATGCCCTTGAACAGGCATGGGGGCAGGCAGAAGCATCACATCAACGTGAGCATGTCACACCCTACTTCTACGAAGATATTCCTGTCGAGGATTTACATTTTTCGACCAACAAAATTCCTTTGGCCAAATCGATATCTCCGCGCGGATTTAAGATCGGCCTGCTACATTATCATGAAGAACTGGGCTATCACCGCTGGACCGTGGATACACCCGAAGATTTGGAATTGGTTCGAGCAGTAGCAGCGCGCTTCCCTGAGGATGACTTTACTTGGTTGGATGTGCTCTCACTAATTCATGAAGAACCCGATATTGCCCATCTCAATGCGGCGGTGCAGCACAAGACGCACCTCGATGTGGATGAACGCTCTCGCTGAACAATGCCATTTCTGACGATCTTCTCTGCTCCAAAACCCTTTACTGATCCCCATATAAACATCATCCAACGCAATGCGCTTCAATCCTGGCAGCATCTATCGGATGATGTTGAGGTGATTTTGATCGGTGATGAAGAAGGATTGGCCGATGTAGCCCAAGAGTACAGTATGCGGCATCTACCCAATGTCGCCAGGAACGAATGGGGCACACCGCTGGTAAGTTCAATTTTTGGCCTGGCTCGTGAAGCGAGCCAGACTCCTGTGATGGCTTACGTCAATGCCGATGTCTTGTTGATGCCGGATTTTGTGGGAGTCTCACGCCAGGTTGAAGCGCAGGCAGATAAATTTCTGATCGTAGGCCGTCGTTGGGATGTAGATATCGACCGGCCATTAGCTTTCGATGCCAATTGGGCCTCTGAATTACGCAGCCAGGTCCTTGAAAAAGGAAGCATTCACGCTCCTGCGGGAAGTGATTATTTCATCATCTCGCGCAGCGTTTTTAAGCAGATTCCCGATTTTGCCATTGGGAGGGCAGGCTGGGATAATTGGATGATTTACCAGGGACTTCAGCAAAACTGGCCCGTAATCGATGCCAGTGAATCGATTTTCGTTGCCCACCAGAATCACGATTATGCCCACCTGCCTGATGGGATGCCGCACTACAACCTCGAAGAGACCAAGATCAATGCTGCTTTAGGGGGTGGAATGCAGAACATGTACTTGGTATTGGATGCCAGCCACGAGATTGTGAATGGAAAGGTACGCAAAGCTCGTTTTACCCCAGCTCGTTTCCTGCGCAGGCTCGAACGATTGGTGTATTCTCCAGAGCAGCAAGGCATCCGTTGGTCGTTGACATTGCGCTTGCGCCGTCTGCGGAGCAAATTTGTATAGCCAATTAAGGTGAAGAATGCCTGAAGAAGTAATTATCTGCCCCCTATGCCATAGTGAGCGAAGCTCCCATTTTGACAGACGTCAATTTCGCGGACATCAAGTTGTCAACCGGCTTTGTGGGAACTGTGGGCTGGTGTTCCAATCCCCCCGCATGACGGCAGTCGAATTAGACGATTTTTATGAAAGTGAGTACCGCCAGGTGTACCAGGGCGATGAGGGGCCAACCCAAAAAGATCTTTTTGTGCAAAATGGACGCGCTGAATCGCTGTTAGGCTTTTTATCTCAGTCCAAAGTCAAACCCACCAAATGCTTGGATATTGGCTGCTCATCGGGCATCCTCTTGAACCATTTTCGAGACCGATTCGATTGTCAAGTAGTTGGAGTGGAGCCTGGAGAAGCATATCGAGAATATGCCCACAGCCAGGGTTTGACCGTGTTTGCAGATCTGTCTGACATAGACGAAAATTCAGAGTTCGACATGATTAGCATGGCGCACGTATTGGAGCATTTGGCTGATCCCGTAGGATTTCTTTCTACGATCAAAAAGGAGTACCTGACTCCCTCTGGGTGGCTTCTGATCGAAGTGCCAAATCTCTACGCCCATGACAGCTTCGAAATCGCGCACATGACCTGCTTCAGCGCGCATACCCTAAGCGAGGTGTTTCGCAAAGCTGGGTACGAAGTTGTCGCTATCAAGAAACATGGCCAGCCTCGCTCGAAGCTTTTGCCATTGTATTTGACGGTTTTGGTGAAACCCCAAGAAGGGTTCAATGATTATCGGGTACTTGTAGAGCGGTTTGTCAATGTCAAACGACAGCTGGGGATGCTAAGGCGGCGGTTACTTCAGAAAATATTTCCCAATCGGGCATGGGTGCCCATAAAGTAGCTGAGAACTCAAAATGCGTGTTGGTCAAAACCCAGCCAAATCTCTTCAGCAAGTAGAGAAACCCCATAAAGTCACCGTGGCGGTTGTCACGAATATTCCCTTCCTGAGTGGGTACTACGCTCAGAGTTTGGATGTACTGAAACTCAGTTTGCGTAGTATGCGTGTGAACACCTCAGAGCCATACGATTTGCTGGTATTCGACAATGCCAGTGGGGGTGAAACACGCGCATTCCTTGAAGATCAATTTACCAAAGGCAACATCCAATATTTGACTCTCTCTGATCGTAACATTGGCAAGGGAGGCGCATGGAATTTCATCTTTGGCGCGGCGCCTGGAGAGATCATTGCCTACGCGGATAGCGATATTTATTACCGCAAGGGCTGGCTGTCAGAATCATTGAAATTGCTTGGAGGTTTTCCAAATACCGGCATGGTGACAAGCCGTCCACTGCGCAGCAAAGAACGCTATTTTTCCAAGACATTAGAGTGGGCTGATCAGCATAGTGAAGTTGTATTAGAGAAAGGAAAATTCCTCTCGTGGGACGTATTTTCCGAACATACCTTGAGCTGTGGCGTCTCGGTAGAACAGACTGAAGAATGGTTCCAGGAAAGCTATGACTGGCGATTGGCCTACAATGGGTTGACTGCGTATGCGGGTGCTGCCCATTTTCAATTCATAGCCAAAAAACGGGTGCTACAATCTTTGCTCCCCTTCGAGATGGATAAACCTATGGGTCAGGTGCGCACTTTGGACGAAAAGCTCAATGATTTGGGATATTTGCGCTTGATGGTCAGTGAGCCTTTGGTGCTGCACATGGGGAACGTGATCCCTGCAGACGTGGACCAGAATTCACACGATGATCGCACTCTGCACCATGAAAAACGAGTTTGGGATTGGCCTCCCTTAAAACGATTGCTCATGGTTGCCTATCACCGGATATTTCAATTGTATTTTAACAGAGCAAAGGATTGATTTCAGGTATCGAGGCTCTCTAGGAATTGCCGTGGAAGTTGGTAGATCACCACGGGAAATCCCCGAGTCCCAGTATGGAAACCAGGATAAGTAGAATTCCATGCGTGTAGGAATTAACCCAGTCAAGAATCGTTATCCAGTCTATTCGCCGAAGTCCCTGGGAGTAGCCTCGATCACCTTTGCCCCTGTGCTAGAAGGGTTCTTTCGAGAAGCGAAAGACGTTATCGAAGTGCATTTGCATTCGATACGGCAAACCGTTGGAGATGAGGCTGATATCCTGGTATTCGATAACAATAGTTGCGAAGAGATCTCTAATTTTTTGAAGGATCAATATGCCGCGGGCATCATCGACTGGCTGATTCTATCGAAGCACAATTTGGGCAAAACCGGTGCCATGAATTGGATTTTTTCGGCCATGCCAAACGAATACCTTGCCTATTCAGACAGCGATGTGCTTTTCAGGTCAAATTGGGTGGAGCGTAGCCTGGAGATATTTGATTCTTTTGAACGTGTGGGTATGGTCAGCGCTCAACCCGCGTTTTACGATCACATCCCAGGTGTCAGTGAAACTACCAGCCAGATTTCGAATATGAGCGGTGTGCGTCTCTCTGAAGTAGAACCCTTTACAGATGCCTTGGCTGAGTATTGCACAGGAATCGGTGCATCTGAAGACGTCAGGCAGCGTTTGGCAAACAATCGCTTGCAAGTGGCAACCAAACTCAAAACCGGGGTGCAAGCTGTTGTTGGATCGACCCATATGCAGTTCATGCTCCACAAAAACTTAGCCCGCAAACTGGTTCCGCTGCCAGTTACCCATGTCTTAGATTCATCCGATGATGCCGAGATCAATCGGCGTATGGAAACGTTGGGATATTTGCAGCTTTCTCTGCCAGATGCACTGGTATATCACTTGGGGAATACCTTGCAAGGTCAGCATATGGTTGAGGTTGATGAACTAATGCTCAAAAGTGGAATTTCCTTCAAAGGGCCGGGTCATGTTCAGCATCGCTCGAAAATGCGATCCCTTTCTGTGAAACTGCTGACAAAACTCATCAGGCGATCTCCAAAATTTAAATTCTTGGTCAATTGGTTATATATAACCTTTTTCGATACCTTATATTCTGACGAAGGATGAAATGTCGAGAGAGATTCTAAAAGATTTTTCCAATCGAATATTGCCCAATGAAAGGTGGAACCTGGGACTCTATTTGTCCTCGCTTGGGGCTATTTCGATCTCCTGGTGGTTATTCGCCGTGGCGATATTCTTTGGGAATCGATATGGCGAATTTTCAATTCGTGCGTACTACAAAAGCCTGATCTTTCTGCCGGGGATATTTCTATTTGCTTTATTTCTCGTGAAATCTATTCTCGATACGGGCTTTGAGAAAATTTCTAAAGTTGAGCGCCGCTCATTACTGTTAACATGCGCCGCGATTAGCGTATTGATCCTTATCCTATTTCCGCTTGCCTTACCCGCGATTCCACGACAACACAATTTACAGATCATCTCCACAGGTTCAAATCATGTTCAATCGCTGGGGAGTATTGTTGAGATCCGTAGATTGAGTTACTTCGATGGTAGCCCCGTAGTTTTACAGGATTTTGAGTTGTCAGGAGATTGGCAGATTGTTGGGGACACTTTGATTTCCAGCGGAGATCAAGCGCATTCTGTCGCCGAGTTGTCGGGGCGGATGCCAGGGGGCGTTGTGTTGAACATCAGGCACAATATCGACGCGGGTCGTGTAGAAATAACTTGGGATGGCGAAGGCACAACATATGATCTCTTTGCATCTCAGAGTGTTTCTATGGATCATGTGATCCGCGGTAGCTCTCAGTCTGCCTGGCTACTTGAAAGAGTCATTGTTCAACTGCTTTATTTTGCGGCTTTGCTTTCGATTTTGATAATAATTGGTATAGCAGTTGATGTTCGCTGGCCGCGATCTCCTGTGGTGCGAGCTTCGCTTTTTCTGGCTTATATCGTGGTATTTGTAAGTTTTTTGGATGCCAAGTTTTCCTATTTGGAGTTCAGCGCCGAGAGAGTTTTTCGTGATACAGCCTGGTATGTCGAAACTGCCAATGCACCACTCGACTCGCTCGATTTTTGGGCTGGAATACGACCCTTCACATTCCCGTTAGCCCTTAAATATTTTGGTCTTAATCCAAGCAATTACACTGATTCTGCGCAGATTCATGATCTGGTGCAATTTCAATATTGGTTTTCGGTCTTAGCCTGGGGTACCCTGGCATTCGCACTATCGCAGCGGATGTGTAAGCTGTGGATCAGGCCCATCGTATTTGGATTATTTCTGTATTTCAGTCTGAATCTGGAGATATCGATTTGGGATAGTTTGGTGCTCTCCGAATCTACCTCGTTTTCACTGTTTGCCCTGCTGATCGCAGTATGGATATTCTGGAATGCGGCTTCGCAAAAATCAAAGGGTCATCTCATTCAGGCAGGTCTCCTATTCCTGACTTTAGTCATAACGATATTGTATGTATTCTCGCGCGAGAGCAATCAGTACTTTGTGATTTTTGGAGCCTTATTATTCCCAATTGCAGGTTTCTTGGGCAAAGTATCCAATTTGAGCAAAGTGTATTATTTCGGATATTTGTTTTTGTTCCTGGGCGTTGTTCTCTTGAAAAATGCTTCGTTCAATATCAGTAATCTCTGGCAAATCCATCTTTTTGACCATCTGGCTCATCGCATTCTCCCGAATCATGATGCCTTAGATTTCTTTGCGGAGGCTGGTTTGCCTGTCAGCGAATCCTTACTGGGGATCAGCGAAATGCCGGGGCATGAGTTCCACGAATACATCTCGAGTGACCCTGAAATGGCAGCAGTACGAGATTGGATAGATTCAGAGGGTGTATCAACCTACATACGCTACCTGCTTTCTCGCCCCGTCGAGTCAATCTTTGACCCATTTCATCATCTTCCCACGATCTTGAGTGGCAACAACATCGAGTACCATCAGCCGCGCTATGCAGTCCCAACGATTCCGTTGGAATTGACTGAACTTTCACAGCGGTTCTATCCGCGGGATCTATTTCTAGTATTCATTTTTGTCGCTATCTCTCTCTTGGGTGTGATCCAATATATTCTTGACAAAGGGTCACTGCAACCGGGTTGGATAATGGTTGCTGTTTTGCTCATCAGTCTCTACCCGATGATGTTCATTGTATGGCATGGCAACCCTATCGAGGTGGAACGTCATGCAGCCTCGATTGGGATTCAACTCAGGTTGATGGGTTGGATGACAGTTGTGCTCTTCTTGGACCGAATGGCTAATGGCGATTTCTCTTCCTGGAATCTGGCTTTGAAATCGCAATCTGGATTGGAGCTTTAGTTGTGCGTGTAGGTCAAAATCCTGCCAAATTTATTGAAGAGGGGCATCAGCCTGCAAGAGTAACCGTCGCAACGATCGTTTACATCCCCTTGTTGAGCGGCTATTTCGAGCAGAGTTTGGAAATTTTGAAGCTTACATTGAACAGCATTTGGGAGAATACTGACCAACCCTATGATTTGATGGTCTTCGATAATGCCAGTTGTCATGAAGTAAGACACTACCTGCATGAAATTCAAGAGCAAGGTCGTATCCAATATCTGATGCTTTCAGATGAGAATGTCGGTAAAGCCGGTGCCTGGAATGTCATTTTTGGGGCAGCGCCCGGCGAGATCATTGCTTATGCGGACAGTGATGTCTATTACTACCCAGGCTGGCTTTCAGCACAGCTATCCGTTCTTGATGAATTCCCAAATATGGGCATGGTCACAGGAATGCCTATGTGGAGTCCCGAGGAGTTTTCCACCAGCACTATCCAGTGGGCTGAAGATCATCCGGATATCGAAATCGAGCGAGGAAATTTCATCGACTGGGACGACCACTGGCGTCACGCTCGCAGCCTTGGTGGAGAGGAAGAGCAAGTACGCGAATTCTTCTCTGAGGTCGAAGATATCCGATTAACATTTCATAACAAACAGTATTATGTGGGCGCAGGCCATTTTCAGTTCGTGGGGTACAAGAAGGCCTTTCAAAGTGTTCTGCCTATTCCTAATAATCGTCCAATGGGGCAAGTTCGCCTCTTGGATGTGGCCATTAACGAGCGCGGCTTCTTGCGACTCACCACACCCGAATGGTGGGTACAGCATTTGGGCAACCGGCTCTCTGAAGACGAATTCAAGGACAGGGAAGCTCAGATTAACCTGAAAGGAAGAGAGAGCAACCGGCCCTGGATCCTGAAAATGCGACTTGTCGAGGATTTCCTGTATTGGACTTATCATCGACTCTTTGAGTTCTTGCATAGATAACCGAAGGCAGCTGTGTAGCGAAAAACCTTATGCCGTTAAAACGAATTTTTATTTGCGCCGATCATGGATTGGCCGCCATATACTTCTTACAAAGCGATGTCATCTCTTCCATCATCGAATCTGGGATTGAAGTTGTTTTGCTTACGGATGATGCCCTCAAGTCTCAAATTGAGCAACGCTTTGGACGACTGGGATTGATCATCGAAAACTTGCGATTGGAACAGGCGAGCGCCTACGAGCGACGTGAAAGCCCTTCATCCCAATGGTGGCTGCATTTCTTGCGGCGGGCGGGGGCTTCCAATCACATCAACTTAGAAGCGGTGAGGGGTTTTGTCAGCCAGGTCGAAGATGAAGCCCACGCCAAACGTAAAGCTCTGTTCCCGTTGATGAAGATCGTGATCGCCATATTGCGAAATAGTCGCTTGGCCAGGCGTGCCTTGGTTCAGTTCCAGAACCGCTACAACCCTAATCTATATGCGGATCTGTTCGAGAAGTATCATCCAGATTTGGTCGTGGCCAGCACACCGGGTTGGCGATACGACCGCTATTTGCTACGCGAGGCAGCTGCTCGAGGGGTGACAACTGCGGCCGTGATCGTAGGATGGGACAACTCCAGCAGCTATAGTTTGCCTGGAGCCTCGGTAGACTGGATTTCGTGTTGGTCGGAGATCCAGAAGGAAGAACTGACCCGAGGCGCAGACTGGTCCCCAGGGCGCGTGAACATTGGGGGGATTCCATCCTATGATGGTTATTTCAGAGAAGCCTGGTTGATGCCGCGTGAAGAATATTTCCAATTGCACGGCTTAGACCCTGAACGCAAGTTGATCTCATATGCCAGTAGTTTTGTATCCTTTTCGCCAAATCTCCAGAATGTTGAAGCCCTGGCAAAATTAGTGTCCTCAGACCAGTTGTCTCAGCCGGCACAATTGTTGATCCGTCTGCACCCCACACACTTCATGGAAACGCCTCGTTTTGCAGGGGAGCGCGAGAAAATCCTGTTAATGGCGCAAAACCTGCCGCATGTCCATGTGGTCGAGCCGGTACCCCTGGGAGCAGGTGGGATGAGTTACTACTCTGGCGAAGATATGCCGGAGAAATCTTCCATGATGGCATATTCGGATGTGATGGTGACGGTTTATTCTACGATGGTTGTGGAAGCATCTACCTTCGGAACACCGGTTATCAGCTTGTGTATCGATTCTCCGGAGGGTTGGCCTGGTAAATTCACGTTGCCCTTGACAAAAATTGGTGGCTGGCCTACGCACCTGCGTTTTCGAGAATCTGGAGCGGGTCGAGAAGCGCAAAACGCGACCGAGCTGAAGAACGCCATCAACCGTTACTTGGACGATCCTATGGCAGATCATCAGGCCAGAGTCGAGTTCCTGGCGCGCGAATGTACTTTCACCGATGGCACTGCGGGGGTGGTAACGGCAAACTTCTTGCTGTCCCTGTTGCAAAAGAATGGCGGTGGCGTGGATCGGAGAGGAGGGTCAGAGTGAAATTCCTTATTGCGGGGTTTGGTTCTATTGGACGGCGGCATTTCAGGAATTTGTATACATTGGGAGAACGTGATTTTCTATTCCTGCGCAGCAAGCAGAGCACATTATCTGATGATGAGATCAGCGACTATCCTGTCGAAACCGACATCCAGGCGGCGTTATCGCACAAGCCGGATGCGGTGATTGTCTCGAACCCGACCTCTTTACATCTGGATGTGGCTATCCCCGCGGCGGAGGCAGGTTGCAACTTGCTGCTGGAAAAGCCCATTTCGCATTCTATGGACGGTGTCGAGGATTTGAAAGCTGCCGTCAAGCAGGGGGGCAGCCAGGTATTGGTGGGCTTCCAATTCCGCTACCATCCGCTATTGCAGCAGGCCGCTGCGCTTCTGTCTGATGAGGCGATTGGACGTCCGCTGTCTGTGCAGGTCAATTGGGGGGAGTATTTGCCCAGTTGGCACCCCTGGGAGGATTATCGCAAGGGCTTCAGCGCCCGGACGGATTTAGGTGGCGGGGTGATCCTGACGTTGACCACGCACCCATTGGATTATTTGCGCTGGCTGATGGGCGATGTGGAATCTTTGTGGGCTTTCTCTACTCCTGTAAAGGAACTAGAGATCGATGTCGAAGCGGTAGCTGAAATCGGATTGCGCTTTGCTAGTGGCGCATTGGGGTCCATT
Source organism: uncultured Anaerolineales bacterium (assembly GCA_964438295.1). GTDB lineage: Bacteria > Chloroflexota > Anaerolineae > Anaerolineales > UBA11858 > NIOZ-UU35. The sequence goes on along the minus strand of CAYTKR010000011.1, from coordinate 3,626 downwards.
CATTTGAGCTATATGCAGCACCCCTATACTCATCAGCTTGAAATCACTGGTACCCAGGGAACGCTGCGTGTGGATATCAAAGATAACACGCTGAGTGTTTTTACGGTTTCATCGGGTGATTGGGAAGTATTTACTGCTCCCGAGGGGTTTGAGCGTAACACCATGTTCCTGGATCAGATGGCGCATTTGTTGGCCGTGATGCGCGCGGAAGTACAACCTGTCTGTACCCTGGATGACGGCATTTGGGCGCAAAAATTGGCTATGGCGGCGCATGAATCTGGTCGTTCGGGAAGAGTGGTCAGTTGGGGTGCAGCAATCACCTAAGGGGTCGCATCAACGTGCTCCCACAAAATGTGGGGAGAATCGCTTCGGGCAGAGAATAGCATCCCATCGACCTCTACTACAGTGTAATATTTCTCGATATAGTCGTATGCGATTTCTTTGTCACCCCAAAGCTGCACGATCATATCGGGTTTGAGCTGGCCAATCGAATAATCATAATCCCACTTCATATGCCCAGGCCGGATATCCTCCAGGGAAGAAGAAGTATGGCTGGGCAAATGAGCGATGTAAGCGTCGTTTTTCCCCAGTAAGTCGATGGCCGGACGGTCGGCGAAGTAGGGAATTGATCCCGCTGTGACTACGGCAACGCTGGCTTCAGGGGTAGTGATTTTGCGTACTGCCAGGCCGATGCGGGTGATTTCCTTATTGCCCTCGACGAAGAGTGGTTGTTCGAGCAGCAACCAGCGCTTGAGATAATCCGAACTACGCTGGATGAAGTTGAAATTAACCAGCGCGGCGAATGCAAACGCAATCAACGTCAGGTTGGTTAGCAGTGGCTTCGAGAACCATGATTTTTGGTTGATGCTCGTTAGAATTTGATCGACCGCCAAGACGAAGAGTGTGAAAAAACCTGGTATGGCAATGGAGATGTAGCGGTTTGCACCGCCTTTGTGTTCCCAGGCATCGCCTCCTACATAGACGCTGTAGGCAATCTGTCCCAAGAAAAGTAACACGAGCAAAATTGCTTTGCGGTCTTGTCGAAAGAGGAGATAGGTAAATGGGAGCACGAATAAGACCCAGTTCATATCCCAAATGAACCTGAGCAGCACTTTCAAGCCATGCTTGATTTGTACCAGCATCGGGAGGCCGCCAACTTTGAGGTAGAAGGTATTGGGTAAGGGATTACCATAATAAAAAATGCGAAAGAGGGTCTGGCTAGAGAGAGACAAATAGCAATCCAAGACCCCAGGTAAGATGTCTCCAACGATGGCGGCCTGCGAAAATAAAGGCGAATCCCAGCAATACAAGATATGGGACAACCATATCTATTCGCACAAACGTGCCAAGTCCAATCAAAAGATAGGGCCAGGGGGAGAAAATTTTGTTTTGATAGTCAGCCAACATTTTCCACACTGCTGCGCTGATTAGCAGAGTTAAAATGCTGACCTCCATGCCCATCAACCCCCAGTTGTTGAGGGGGGTATAGAAGGCGGTTAGTATTATGGCCATCAAGGGGATGATGAGTCTGTTTGAAAAGATTTCGGCGATCTTCTTGACGAAGATTAAGTTGATCCCTAGAAAAACTGCGCCGCTGATCTGTATGGCCAGGCTGACCTTGGATACAGAGATGGGGAATAAGTGAAAGAAGGTCATTAAGACAGTCCAGAGTGGGTTGGTATAGCCTTCCACTGGAGTTTCACCCGGGTTCCAAACCAACCCGTATCCGTTGGCTAGATTCCTGGCATAACGCATTGAGATCATCGCATCATCGAAGAGCACAAAATAACGAGTGCCTTCGACGATGAAGCTGGATTTATAGATAAAAATACCCGCGTAGAGCGCGTATAGGGTCAGTATTGCAATTAGCGGCCAGTTCTTCTTAATTAATTTCATGATATATGTTTATGTTAGGTCTTGGGATTCACGGGAAATTCGATAGGATAATGTTTCGTGTATTTTGCGCGGAAGTATAATATACAAATTGGATTAGGGTAAGAGTTAGCGCAAATCGCCGATTGAAATATGGCATTCAAAGAAAACAAATTGAAACTGTTCATTTTAGTAGTACTAGTCCTATCTGGATGCCTTTCCGGGTGTACATTTAATCTCTTGAATTTAGCAGATACACCAACTTCAACCCCAGATATCGATGGTACTGTTACTGCGGCAATCGAGACAGTTTTTGCTCAAAGTACAGAAACTGCCCGAATTGCAGCTCTATCAGCGACGGCAACTGCCACTGCGACACACACCCAGACGCTCACATCAACGGCCACTACAACTCGTACACCGACTCAAACAGAAACCCTCACTCCCAGTATAGCACCAACGGATACCCCAACGGCGACATCTACTTCTGCTCCTAGCGGTGGTATTTCGGAGGACGCCATCGTGGCCTATTTTGTAATCAAAGGATCTGGCGGTCCAGTGGCTTGTGGAGATTCCCTGATCCCTGTGTATACCGGGCACTATAAATCTGGAAATACTGGAAACGATCTCCGAATCGCCCTCGATTTCCTTTTTTCGGCCGGACAAAATATTTTGGGGTTATATAACGCAACCTACCCCTCCAGGTTTTCAGCCGGAACTGTGGAATATAACGCTGGGCAAGCAACAGTCTATCTTTCGGGAAATTACGTCCCACCGGTGACCAAGTGTGATGCTCATCGTTATGAGGCTCAAGTTAATACCACCGCATTCCAATTCGATGAGATCAAGCAATTTTCTCCCTTCATCGCTGGCGGAGGCTCTCTTGGTGATCGTCTTTATTCGGTTATGCTATCTGGCGAAGACGAATAATCTCGAATTTTTATGGTGAAAAACCGATTGATACCTGCCATTGCATTATTGCTACTGAGTTTCATTCTTTTACCAGCCTGCACGTTCAATTCTGCCCGGATCATTTCTTCTCCGAGCACAACACCGGATATCGAAGGGACGATCACCGCCGCTGTTGAAACGGTAATTGCAGAAGCTACGGAGTCCGCTCACATTGCCATGCTCTCTGCAACGGCAACCCAAACTGCCAGTGCAACCCCAACACATACTGCCACGTTCACGATTACCCCGAGCCCGACTTCGACCAGCACGATCACACAAACAGCGACTGCGAGCCCGACACCGACCGAGACTCCCTATGGGTTTATCCCCGAGAACGGTATTCTGATCTATTTCGTCCAACTCGGCACGGACGGGCTGATCGGCTGTGGGGACAGCCTGGTCAAAATTTGGACCGGGTATGTGAAAACTGGTGATATCGTTGCTGACATGACCACGGCGATCAACGCCCTATTTCGCGCAGGACATTATCACGGTGGTTTGTATAACGCTACGTATCTGTCGAGCCTGCAAGTCGTTGGGGTGGATTTTGATTCTGGCCGCGCTGACGTGTTCCTGGACGGCAGCTATTCTGTCCCTGTGGACGGTTGCGATGCCAGTCGCTACCAGTCGCAAGTCAGGGCGACTGCCTTTCAATTTGACGAAGTCAACCACTTCGTCCCCTGGGTGCGCGATAAGTTATTAGAAGATTTGCTCGCCATCTATTCGGATGGCGCTCCCTCTCAAAATAGCGAAGAAGAAAACGACTAGCATTTGCAATAGGCCAAAGAGAAAGATTTCTCCCG
>CAYTKR010000010.1:0-67363 GCA_964438295.1 uncultured Anaerolineales bacterium | reverse complement strand
CCCGTCGGGACCGCCTGAAGTAAAAAACGTATGACAGCCTGGAGTGACGTGAGTTGCTACAGGCCTTTTTTTGTTAAAAGACCGGGAGAATCTCGGTCTTTTTTGATTCTCGGAGGTGAAAAATGGAAAAATCGATATGGGAAACTAAGAAATTGCCCGCATCACTTCAATTCTTTTCTGTTGATGAAGTGGCTATCATCATCAACCCTCCTGCCGGAAGGTGGCTGTAGCTGCGCCATGAAAATCATCCGCAGAGGCTCCCAAAAAGACCAGCAAGCCTTTGAAATAGTTGGAGAACTGCCAGTCGACCGATACCGCGATCACACTGCCGGGACGCCCGCCGCCTGATGCTGATACCTGGTATTCACCGATGGGAGCCATGGCGATTGAGCTATGTGCAGCACCTACGGCCGCCCCAGCCGACCTACCTTGCACCACAGAGCCAACCCTGGCGCCATAATTGGCTGCGTTAGCTGCATTGACAGAAGTGTACCCTGCAAGTGTGGCATTGATCATCGCTAGGGCGATCAGCAAGGTGATGGGCAGGGTTATTGCAGCTTCCGCCATCTCAGCTCGCGTATCTTTGATGAAGGCCAGGAAAAGCTTCATATTCGAATTGCATAGCTCCGGCAATTTGCGAAACCACCTGGGCAATACGCGCTCCCAAATCTGTGAATGTCACCAGTGCACCGAGGATGATCAGCGCTCCGACCATGGCGTACTCAGCCACATCGGCAGCCCGATCATCAACCAGGAATTCTTTCAGTCTGCCTAACATTACCAAACTCCGCATCAAGAATGAAATCTTAAACAAAAAAAGACGCACTCCTCCAGGGAGTACGTCTTTCCGGTAATAAAATATCATACTTGTGTAGGAGAATCAAGAATTGGCCCAAAGAAATTCAGGGCTTTCTTAAAGTCAGAAAAATAGCGCTCGATTGTTATCGCCAGGAGGGCATGGCTGCCCGACGAAGCGATCAGAGACGCCCTTGAAGAGAAATTCAGATTGCTTCGCACGCCTCTGGCGGCTCGCAATGACACTCAAAGCGCGACTTTAAGAAAGCCGTGCAGAGAAGTTGCTCACTAACGGTAAGGGTGTTCGATCTTTAAATGATTATCCAATTTCTTAGTTAATTTCGCTTAAACTCAGCGCTGAACATGACTCCTTACACATGAATTACACAATGGTCTCTACACCCGCCGGACAACCTAATGTAATTTTGTACCCACACAAAGATTAGAAGAAAAATATGTCATCCCCACATTTTAAGTTTAAGGAGGGTTTGTATCCAAATAGTTTGCTTTCTATTTATTGTTAGAAATCGGCAGCTCTTTTTGGACCCTATGTAAGATTAAACTTAATGCTTCCGATTAGAGCCTTATTCCAGAAACAAATAGAATTTCTTGATATGATTATATGATTTATTTCACTTACCATACATGTCATTTATAATTGTATTAATTATACAATATGGGACAATAGCAAAACTTCTCTTAGGGTGCCCCCCTCACTCTGGGAGAAGTTTTTCTATCTGATTTCGACCAAGTGATTTATAAGAAGGTTATACCAAACTAATTTCAATTTCTAGATCATGAAACCAAAAGAAAAAACTCGTAACGTAGCCTTCATATTTGTTGGAGTAATTGGCCTTCTTGGTGTTAGATTTTATTCAGGCCCGTTAGAAACCCTTGTGCACAGCCATGGAGCCAATCTAACATTTTCATTTGGAGCATACTTTATACTGAAATTTATAAAACTACCACTAATTGAGAATAAATATATGAATGGCGCGTACACATTCATGGGGGTATCAGCTCAGGAGATAGCCCAAGCATTTGGCCGGTACCCTGGAATATTCGATCCTCTTGATTTCATTGCTAATGCTTTCGGAATTTGTGTTGCGATGATAGTAGATTATCTCTTGACAAGGGGATTTACTCTCTCCATTCAAAAAGTATTATGTAGCAATGATGAACGCAATGGAACAGAAGGGACTTGAGGAAGCCGAAGTTGTTGAAGATACAGATGATGTGTTTCAGTTAAATGTGACCTTCTGTGCATGGGCAGAAGTAGCCCGAGTTCTTGGAGATCCGTATTATTGCTATTACTCTACATGTTATGGAGATGAAGTGTTCTTTCCTCATCTTTGCAAAAAGGCGGGATTCGAATTTAAACGTACGGGCACCCTTTCACAAGGCGCTTCAGTTTGCGATTTTCGATTCATCCGTAAGAGATAAGTAAATTAAGTTGTTCAATATTTGGATGACAATATGGAGCGAAATTTTGCCTATTTCATTATTCTGGAATTGATAATTGGGATTTTATTCGGAATAGCTTTTGGTGCTGCTATAAACAACACACTTCTTGGGGCAGCCATCGGAGCAACAAGTGGTGTATTTATTGGGTGGTTTTCTGTATCGTTGTCAGCAGTGAAAAATCACATGATTGAAATACAATTGGCGAGGGTATTGGAGAATGCAAGTTCTATTAGTGATAGATTTTTAATTCTGGTCATTGTTATCCAATTTTGCGAATCCTTCTCTAAGTGCGTATAAGGTAGCCTGCACTCTATTCGCTAAATGTAATTTGCTGAGGATGTGGCTTACATGCGTGCGGACAGTAACTTCGGCTATGACAAGTTGATCTGCAATCTCCTGATTACCTAAACCCTTCGCAACTAAACTCAAAATCTCCACTTCTCGCTCAGTGAGGGGGTCAGGTGTTGGTGGGTGCTCTGATGGTCGACTAATTTCCTGCAAAACTTTCCTGGCAATGCTTGGATCAAGTGATGGTTCACCCTGGTGAACTAAGCGGATGGCCCTAATTAATTCATCTGGATCAGAATCTTTGAGCAGATAACCTAGAGCTCCCGCCTTGATTGCCGGGAATATTTTGTCGTCAGTGGCAAAACTAGTTAGCGCTATAATGCGGGCTTTTTCATGTTTGACAGTGATCTGTGAAATTGCTTCGATGCCGTCCATGTTGGGCATCACTAAATCCATCAGGATCACATCGGGATGAAGTGCTTCTACCTGAGTAATTGCTTCCACACCATCCCCGGCTTCTCCTATGATTTCTATTCCTTCAACTTCATCGAAAAGTGCTCGCACGCCTTTGCGGACGATAGCATGATCGTCAACAACAAGGATCTTTATACTTGAATTCGTCATTGTGATGCCTCCAATTCCTAAATATTTACGATGATTTCTAAAGATGTGCCCTTATTTGGAGAACTTTCCAATATTAGGTTACCGTCCATTTTTTGCACCCGTTCTTGTATTCCTATTAGACCTATGCCACCACCATGAATAGATGCTTTTGGGTCAAAACCGATACCGTCATCTTTTATAATCAATCGAAAAAGATTTGTCTCATATTGCACACTAATTCTGACATGATTAGCTTTTGCATGCTTAACAACATTAGTTAGCGCTTCTTGAATCATCCTGAACAATTCAGTTTCTGTATTGATGGGTAGTCGCTTCTCTCCTTCGACTTGAAATTCTGTTTGTATACCTGACCTGGCTTCAACTGCCTTCAACCTTGTTTCAATTGCAGCTATTAGCCCTTCTTTTTCGAGAATTGGGGGATGTAATTCAAATATTAGTAAGCGCATATCCAGCATAGCTTCGCGTACCATGGTTCGTAGTTCAGCTAGATATTCAAGGGCTTTTTCGAGCTTTTCACCGTTTAATGCTTTCTGCGTTGCTTCAGTGTAGAGAGATAGGCTGTAAAGCGCTTGCGTGACTGAGTCATGTAATTCGCGAGCCAGCCTTTGTCGTTCTTCAAAAACAGCGAGCTGTTCCGCATGTTTTTGCAATCGAGCAGTTTCTATGGCGATAGCTGCTTGGTCGGCAAAAATGCTCATAATGCGAAAATCATCTTCTGAGAATCCCGTGTGTTTATTGACAACATCAAGTACACCTATGATCGTTTCCTCCACGCGTAAAGGAATTACCAATAGATTCTTTAGATCTGGATTTCGATAATATACTTGCACTTGATCTGATGGATTGTTGATCAGAACATGCATGCCTTGTTCTATTGCTGAACCCGCAATCGAGCCTTCTAGTGGTAAACGTTCCAGCACTGGTAAGGGGGTTCCAGTACTGATCATCACTTGCAACCAACCTTCGTCCTCAGAAAGCAAAATGGCACTGCCTGTGGCATTCGTTAGATGTCGTGCTTCTGAACATACAATTTCCAATACTTCATCGAGGGTAAGTTTCTGAAGCAAGGCGGTCGTTGTTCGTTGGAGACTTTCGCTTTCTATTAATCTTTGATGTGTTTCGTCTAATAGCTGATGGTGCATGGCTTCTGAATACAATCGGCCAAATCTGCTAACAATGTGTCGTATACAAATATCTAGTTGTGTTATCGATTCAATAGCATGTGGAGAACCGGGAGGATATGCGACAAATATAACCTTCTGAATTGGCTCCTTTGAAAGCAAAAAGCCCTCTGTGACCTCGTATATGGGAAAATCTGCCTCCAGGCGGGTTTGGGCGAGCTCATTCAAGTATTTGTCTAGTTTTTCATTGGGGCCATATGAAAATGCTTCTATGATTGCCAATAACCCATCCGAAGCCCACTGGTTTATCGTTTCGATGGGATATTTCTGGTATTGAGAATCTGGAAGATCACGAACATCCCTTGCCCATGATGTCGCGATTTCATCCTTATGAGTTTGGAGTAGGGCGGCCAACTCTGTATTTTTCTTTATAGTTTTAGTCATCTTTTATCGCCAATAAGGTCAAGCGATTACTTATTCCATTTAAATTCATTTTAGCACAATCGATCAGGCTACAACAATTGTTGTGAAACCAACAAAAAGCGACCTTATTTTGTTGAGAGAAAAATCATCGTCTATCTGACGACAAGAGGTTCTGTATTAGGTAAATTTTATGTGCGTTATTCTCCAGATTTTTCTTTGGAGAAATGATAAAAGGTAAAGTGAGAGAGACAATGATTAGAAAAATATTAGCCCCCTTAGATGGGTCAAAACGTGCCGAAGCGATCGTGCCTCATGTGGAGCAAATAGCACATTGTTTCGAGGCAAAAGTGATTTTGTTGCAAGTAATTGAACCAGTATTCGTTTACGCGAGTCCGAATGGATATCCCGGATGGGATCTTGATAAAAACAAGCGAGACATTTTAGTAAACCAGGCGCAAAAATATCTAACAGGAATAAAAGGAGAGTTTCGAGAGGTCGGGATCTCCACAAAATTGCTTGTTGAGGAAGGTCCAATAGTTGGAACAATCATAGATGTAGCTGAAAAGAATGATGTGGATATGATCGCCATGGCAAGCCATGGTCGCACGGGATTATCGCATGTCTTTTATGGCAGTGTAGCAGCTGGTGTGCTTCATCGGATTGATCGCCCGTTATTGATCATTAGGGCCGAAAGCTAATGCTTTTGGAAACCATAGAAAACAATATTTTGACTCTGAACATCTGTGCCCATACTGGAAATCGAAGATGAAAAAATATAAGTGTTTTGTTTGTGGACATACTTGGTTTGTCTCTCAAAGAGGACATGGCTATAGAGTTCAACAAGCATGTCCCAAATGTGAGTGCGAAAGGGTTATTTGTGTAGGGAGCTTCCTTTCACATGATATAGGTCTCGGAGGATTCCTAACTGATTTTTCCTTGTCCAATTTTTCACCGATCTTTGTGAATGGCCATGAATTTCGAGATTGGATGATGAATTAGCTATGAAATATCAAATTAGTTTGAAGTCTGATCCAAACGATTTATCAATGATTTAGGTAGCAATTTGGGTAGCAGCTATGACAATGGACCACAGAAAGGGTTTAAGACATCCTATAGAAGTAGATCAATTAATCCGTGGCCTGCAATACGACTCAAAGGCGGTCAATATATTCTTGAGGTATCTGAGTTCTACTAACCCTCGTCTATGTAAAAGGCAACAGGAAGCGATCCACGATTTGAATGATCCCAGGTTATGGCATCACTTGCTTTGTTACCTGGCAATTCGTCGTTGGGATGACCTTAGAGTATTTGATCGCAGTTCAGATCCAAAAGATTTAGAACGAATAGACCAAGCCATAATTGAAGTATTTGTGCAGGATGAGTATCAACAAGAGTGTCCCATAAAGGACGCAGTTCTCCACGAAGCCTTGGATGATCAATCTCTCCCATTGAGACAAGCTGCGGCTTGTGTGCTTGGTCAGCGAAATGATTCCAGAGCAATCCCGATGTTAGCGGAAATAATTCAAAAAGGATCTTTGAAGTGGAAAATTCGAGCAGTTAGAGCCCTGGCTTCATTGAATGAAAAAGCGTGTGCTCAACCTCTGATGGATGCATTGGTTATGGATCGAGGTCAACTCCACCGTGAGGCGCGCCGTGCTCTACAAATTCTTGGAGAACAAGCAGCGCCTGTATATGTCGAAGCCCTTGACCATTCAGATAGCCATATCCGCTGGGAAGCAGCCCGGGGTTTGGGAGAAATTGGAGATACACGTGCAGCAACTACGCTGGCAAAAGGATTATTTGATGAAAGCTATTTGGTGCGTTGGGCTTCAGCGGATGTACTTGCCCAAATGGGTGAATGTGGTGTCCGAGCTACACTCGATATCCTAAGTCGAAATGAACTGGATGATCTAACTCGCCAGTCAGCAATACGTGCCTTAAGTGGTCCTAAACCCCAAGAAATGCATGATCATATCTATCCCTTGCTTAAATGTTTGCGGGGAGCTCAGGGAAGTTTTTGCGCTCCTCAACTAGCAAAGCAAATACTTATAGATTGGGATAAAGCTATGAGTTGTGCAATAAAGGAATAATTCAAATGATAAACCTTACTATTGATGAAAAAACACTAAACAGAACTGTCAAGCGTGCTCGAGAACGCGGCATCATTATCCCTACATTTATGCAGCAGAAGAATCCTACTTTGATGCCTGATCAAGTAAAGAATCGCTTAGCAACTATTGGTTTGTGGGATATTACCTCTCCAAACCTATTCCGAATTAATTGGAAGAACGAGCCTGTTGCCTCGGGGGGAGGGTTTGATGAAGTGAATTACCTGGAACTCCCTTCTTCGTTGACAGGTGTAAAAGCGCGCATTATCGCTTTAGTTGGGAAATGGTTTCCCACTGGATCGCACAAGGTTGGTGCCACGTTCGGGTGCCTGGTACCACGCCTGGTTACAGGTCAATTCGACCCGACATTTCAGAAAGCGGTCTGGCCCTCTACCGGTAATTACTGTCGAGGTGGAGCTTACGATGCCACATTATTGGCTTGCGAATCGATAGCTATACTCCCTGAGGGGATGAGTAAAGAGCGGTTTGAATGGCTCTCGAAGGTATCGGGAGAGATTATCGCCACGCCTGGTGTTGAGAGTAATGTAAAGGAGATATTCGATAAGTGCTGGGAATTGCGGGAGACACGAGAAAATATCGTCGTCTTCAACCAGTTTGATGAATTTGGCAACCATCTCTGGCATTACGATGTCACTGGTCATGCTATGGAAGAAGTGCTTTCCAGGGAATTAGGTTCAGAGGATTCTTACATTGGGGTTGTGTTGACGACTGGTTCAGCCGGAACCATTGGTTGTGGTGATTACTTGAAAGAACTCTTCCCAAACAGCAAAGTAGCTGCCAGTGAAGCGCTTCAATGCCCCACGCTTATCCTAAACGGTTTTGGTGGACACCGCATTGAAGGAATCGGCGACAAACATGTGCCATGGATCCATAATGTGAAAAATACTGATATGGTGATGGCCATTGATGACGAAGCCTGCATGCGTCTGATGAGGTTCTTCAACGAGCCCATTGGTCGAAGTTACCTAGCAAAGCATGGGGTACCAGAAAGTTTAGTGCAAAATCTAGATCTTCTTGGTATCTCCAGTATTGCTAATGTGCTTTCTGCCATCAAGTTCGCCAAATGGTATGAGTTAGGTGAACACGATATTGTTCTTACCGTATTCACAGATTCTATGGAGCTGTACCAAAGCCGCCTGCAGGAAATGCGCGAGAAAGGTGGCGAATACACTGAATTGGATGCTGTTGCGGATTACCATCGCCATCTCCTAGGCTGTAGAACTGACAACGTGGAAGAGTTGGGAGTTGCGGAGCGTATGCGCATCCACAATTTGAAATACTACACCTGGATAGAACAACAAGGCAAGACCTACGATGAGATCATGGCGCAGTGGTACGAGCCTAATTATTGGTCAAATATCCACGCCCAGGTTGAAGAGATTGATGCCTTGATCGAATCATTTAATGAAAGAACTGGCTTGTTGAAGATTCAATAATAACTTCAATTCCATTTTGAAGATGGCGAATATCTCATGCAAACATATTTATTCAAGTGCAAAGTGTGTGGAACCATTTTTGAAAAACATCTACACATGACTGACGATAAGACAAATGTTACCTGTCCTAACGGCCATAAAAATGTTCAACGTTTGTACACAGTGCCGAATATTTTATTCAAGGGTCCCGGCTTTTATGTCAACGATTGCAAGTCGTCAACAAATGGAAAAGTTAATTAGAAAGTATAGAACCATTTAGAGAGGATATAAAAATGTTAGTCAATGAGCGTATGTCTCACCCAGTTATTACTGTCCGCCCCGAGCTGCCAGTAATTGAAGCCCTCAATATTATGAAGAGGGAGCAAATTCGAAGGTTCCCAGTAGTTGATAAGCGCGGTCACTTGGTCGGCATCGTTTCAAGAGAAGATTTACTACATGCATCTCCCTCAGATGCCACCAGTTTGAGTGTGTGGGAGGTCAGTTATTTGTTGAACAGGATCATCGTTAAGCATGTTATGACCGACGAGATTATTACGATCACCGAAGATACTCCTCTAGAAGAAGCGGCCCGAATCATGGTTGACAATAAGATCGGTGGATTGCCTGTTGTTCGGGATGGAGAAGTGGTTGGCATGATCACTGAGACTGATCTATTCAAGATCTTCCTGGAATTACTTGGGGCGCGTGAGCCTGGAGTGCGCCTGGCTTGTATGGTTCCCAATGAGCGTGGAGAACTTGCTCAATTAACCAGGGCTGTTTTCGATGCAGGTGGCAATATTCTTGCTTTGGGGACTACATTGGGAGACAGCAGTGAAAATCGGGAAATTACCATGAAAGTCGAAGGAGTTTCTCCACAGTCTTTAGAGTCGAGTGTTGGTCCTTATGTTGTGGAGATTGTTGATCTCCGTGAGAGCTTTACTGCATAGAGAATAGGAGAAGAATAATGCGAAAATTCAAGTGTTATGACTGCGATCACATCTGGCAGCTTCCGCATGGCCAAGGAGGACGTGGTTCCGAACAGACATGCCCTAAGTGTGGGAGCAGCAACGTTCATCGCATTCACAAAACTCGACATTGGGATTGGGGTGTTAGTGGTGGTCAAAGACGGCGTTCTCGAAACAATCTGAACATCGGTTCAATTAATTCAACATCGGATGACTCAAAGCCCTGATTTTGGGAGATTGGTATGAACTTAGCGATCACTTCAACCGATTCTCAAATAGAAGCATCTTTCGACCCGCGGTTTGGGCGTTGCGCATACTTCATTTTGGTCGATACCACCACAGAAGAATGGGAGGCAATCGCTAACCAGGCAGCTAGTGCTAGAGGTGGTGCAGGAACCCAAGCTGCTCAATTTATTGCCAGTCGTGGTGTGGATGCTGTTGTTAGTGGAAAATTTGGCCCTAAAGCAGCCCTAGCTTTGGATGTTGCTGGCATCAAGATGTACGAAGCCACTAAGGGAACAGTTCAGTTACTTCTGAAATCCTTCCAGAGTGATGGGTTGAAACCGGCATCTTTTTCATTGTCGCGGAGAATGAGTAAAGCTCGTGGACACTATCGTAGAGGAAGACGATGATAATTTCCGTTGCAAGTGGCAAAGGTGGCACTGGGAAAACCACCATCGCTACGAGTCTGGCATTATCTATTGGTGCACAAGGTTTTCTCGATTGTGATGTGGAGGCGCCAAACGCGCATATATTCCTTCAGCCGGCTTTCAGTGAACGTCAGACAGTGCAGATGCAAATCCCCCAAGTGGATGATGATCGTTGTGTTACTTGTGGACGTTGCGCGGAAGTTTGCCAATACAATGCCATCGTTTTTTTGGCTGGAACTCCGCTTGTTTATCCCGAACTATGCCATGGGTGCGGGAGCTGCAGTCTAAACTGCCCCAAAGGAGCTATAGCTGAGGTTCCTCGAGAACTGGGCATTTTAGAAGGCGGCTTTGCATCAGCAGGAATTAAGTTCGCTCGTGGTTTGTTGAATGTTGGCGAACCTATGGCGGTGCCGGTCATTCGTCAATTAAAAAGTCGGTTCGAATTCAGTGCATCCGACATTGTTATTCGAGATGCGCCGCCAGGTACATCTTGTCCAGTTGTCGAAACCATGCGCGGTTCGGACTATGTTTTGCTCGTTACAGAACCGACGCCGTTTGGAATGCACGATTTGAAACTTGCCGTTCAATTGATAAGAGAGCTTGATTTACCTGCTGGAGTGATCATCAATCGGGATAATAACGTTGACAAGATGGAAGTAGATTCTTTTTGTCAGGATGCAGTAATTCCGATCCTGATGCGAATCCCTTTTGATCGAGCCATTGCAGAGGGCATTGCTCGAGGTAAGACATTGATTGAAATTCGGCCGGAATACAGAGCCCGTTTTCAGGATTTATTTCATCGTATCACTCAAGCACCGGTCACTACAGAAAAATCTTATAGTTTAGCTTTAGGAGGAGTAAAAGGATGAAGTGGAAACCATCTCCTCAAGTTCTCATAGCCTCTCTTTTGTCCCTCTTGCAGTATGTGTTGGGATTTTTCGTCCTCAAAATGCCAGGATTGACAACCCTTCATTGGGTGGGATGGGCAATTTGGGTGCTTGCATTGGTTTTTGCCTTTGCTCCAATACTTTTATTAAAAAAGAAAGGTCGTGTTCCTCAAGGAAAGAGCTATGTCCATACAACTGTGCTCGTAGATACCAGCCTGTATGCAATTTGCCGCCATCCTCAATATGTCAGTGGCATTCTTTTCAATATCTCTCTCATGTTGTTAGCGCAACATTGGCTCATAATCGTCCTGGGAGTTGTTTCCGCGGTACTCATTTACTTAGATATTTGTGATGCGGACCAGGAAGGCATCGCAAAGTTTGGTGTTGAATACGAAATCTACATGCAGCAAGTACCCCGTTTAAATTTCGTTGTTGGATTATTCCGATTTCTATTTGATAGAAAGGAGATCACTTCGTGAAGCAGCTGGTTGTTCTTAGCGGTAAAGGTGGTGCCGGAAAAACCAGCTTGACAGCAGCTCTGGCACATTTGGCAATGATTGACCCGAATCCCATATCTTTAGTGCTGGTTGATGCCGATGTGGATGCCGCTAATCTCGAGTTAGTTATTGCCCCAAACACAATCCATCAAGAGGATTTTTGGAGTGGGCAGATAGCCGTGATCGATCCAGAAATTTGTGCAAATTGTGGAACATGTATGCAGGTTTGCAGATTTGATGCAATTTGCGAAAGCAACGGCGGATATTTGATCGACCCTATTGCATGCGAGGGTTGTGCAGCATGTTTCTATCAGTGCCCGACAGGAGCAGTTTCGATGAGTGATCAACTGGCTGGAACCTGGTTTCATTCTGAAAGCCGTTTTGGGCTGCTGATACATGCTGCCTTGAAGCCGGCCGAGGAGAATTCCGGAAAGCTGATATCAAAAATCAGACAGCATGCCCGTGCAACAGCTGTGGATGGGGGCTATGAATTGATTCTCATTGATGGCCCTCCTGGTATTGGTTGCCCAGTGATCTCATCAGCTACAGGTGTGGACCTAGCATTGATTGTTGTTGAGCCGTCTCTGGCGGGAATCCACGATATGCATCGCGCTCTAAAAACCACCGATCATTTTGGAATTTGTTCGTTGGTGTGTGTCAATAAAGCCGATCTTTTTCCAGAAGGGACAACTGAAATTGAAGCCTTTTGCAGGGAGCGCAATATGGAGTTGGTTGGACGGGTCCCATTTGACCCCGTAATTACTGAAGCCATGATCCAGGGGGAACCGGTGACTAGATATTGTCCAGAAGCACAAGTTAGTCGGGAAATTATTTCAGTGTGGAATTGTGTAAAGAGTGTCCTGGCGAGGTAGATTATGGATACAACTTATATTAGAAAATGGTACGAAGAGATCACAGAATATTTGCGAATGTTGGTTGACTCGGCGACCAATTTAAATAAAGTGCGAGTGAGATTTATTAAACAACTGAGCGATTCGGCGAAAAACCAGGCTGTATTATCTTTTAACCCTTCTTCGGCTCTATGCGATATCGCCCACAACCTAGTTCAACGAATTTTTATGGCCGTTGTTGATGATCCCGAAGTATCTTCCCAACAAGTTATTATTTTAGGGCAATTGACTGAAAATGAGTTGACTATTGAAATAAATCAGGAGAAATAAAATGCGTATTGCCATTTCAACCAGAGACAAGAGAGATTTAGACAGCAAGGTTGCTCTCCATTTTGGGCGTTGTCCTCACTATGTACTAGTAGATGTGGAAGTAGATGAAATTAAAGCCGTACAGGAGATAGATAATCCCCATCATCAACATCATCAGCCTGGGATGGTGCCTGCTTTCATTCAATGTCAAAATGTGGATGTAATGCTCAGTGGGGGAATGGGACATAAGGCAATTCGGCATTTTCAACAGTACGGCATCGGGACAGCCACCGGTGCTAATGGGACGGTGCGCACTACCCTGAACAGTTACCTGGCTGGAGAGCTGCATGGTGCGGCGCCCTGTCGAGAAAGCGTGGAACATTCTCACGAGCACCATTAGAGAAATTAATCAAGAAATTGGGATCACCAAGCTGAATCGGAGACGAACAATAATAAAGCACGAGAGAGATAAGTCATATATCTTAGCAGTGCGACGAATGTTCAGGTAGTTTTTTCTTCAAGTTTTCGTCGTCTCTACGCCATATCGTTTTCAACTTTGCTCTGCAAATTCTACAGTCCTTTTCTGATGTTTCAGATTATTTTTTCCAAAAAGTTGCAGTCACAGGGCAAATGTCAGAAATCGAGTTGATCGAATGGATTGAAAGTGAAAATTACTGATGAAAGTACTGATTTCATCTAAAGACAAAGATGGATTGGATAGTTGCGTCAGTCAACACATTGAGCATTGCCCATATTACATCTTGATTGATTTAGAAGATGATCAAATCCTTTCAGTTAAAGAACTTGATAATCCATACTTTATTGACCATCAAACCGGTATGGTACCGATATATGTTCTATGCCAAGGAGTTCACGCAATTTTGACGGGTAGGATGGAACGCTTTCTAATCCGTTTCTTTGAAGAGCATGGTATTGATGTGGCCTGTGGAGCAAGTGGAACAGTGCGCACCACACTGGAGAGTTACCTCACTGGGGATCTGCATGGGACGGCATCCTGTTGACAAAATATAAATTAGTTTCGCAAGATAAGTAGAGATTTTCAAGCAAGAAATTGGGATCAATAGATGAATTTTGATGAAAAAACTATGTATGAGCATTTGATTGCCACTTTACCCGAGACGGATGTAATACGGGTTGTTATTGGATTGCACTGGACAGCAGTTGTTGTCGAAGGTGAAGGGGAGAAGTATTGCGGCCTTGCCTCTACCCTTTGGGGGAGACATGAGCACCATGGCATACCGGATGTTCCTCAGGCTGGCAAATTAACCGCTTCTTCTGCTAAAGAACTCATTGTTTTGGAGCGCCATCCTCGTTCTGGCGATTATCCAGAAACCGCAGCTAAGAATGTGATCCCTGCTGCTGGCGTCGTTGCCCTCACCAGGCTGGCGTCCGATTTGTGAACATTGCCCGTCCTGGGTTAGAAATCAAATAGGAGAAAAGATAATGAATTACTCTGAAAATAAATCACTGATTGGAAAACGAATTGGAATCTTTGGGAAAGGGGGTTCTGGTAAGAGCACTTTCACCGTGGTTTTGGCAAAAGCACTCAGGGATCACGGTTATGGGGTCTGTGTGCTGGATGCCGATTCGACAAATGTTGGCTTGCACCAGGCTTTGGGGATTGATTCTCCACCTAAAACACTATTGGAGTTATATGGGGGAATGGTGTTCAGCGGGGGCTTAGTTACCTGCCCTGTAGATGACCCTACCCCTTTGCCCGACTCTGAAATTACATTGGACAAGTTATCTTCTGATTATTATGCGATTAATTTTGATGGCATAATCCTCATGAGCGCTGGGAAAATCGGTGATCAAGGTCCTGGAGCTGGCTGCGACGGCCCAGTATCAAAGATTGCCCGAGATATCGTTATTCATGAAAATAAGCAGGACCCTGTTACATTGATAGATTTTAAAGCTGGTTTCGAAGATTCTGCTCGTGGAGCGATAACTAAACTTGATTACGCTATTGTCGTGGTAGATCCTACAACAGCTTCTGTTGAAATTGCTGACAATATGCGTCAAATGGTAAACCAAATAAAAATTGCTGTTTTACCTGCGACTGCACATTTGGAAAGTGCTGAGATGGTGGCGTTAGCCAACCAGATTTTCACTCAAGCAACGATAAAGGATATTTTTATCGTTATTAATAAAATTCCAAATCCAGAAATCGAGAGATATTTGCGAGATAAGTTGTCTGAGAGAGATATCGAGCCCATTGGTATGGTACATGAGGATTTGTCTATACCGTATGCCTGGTTGAAGGGAGAGCCAATTCAAACGGAACTATCTCTGGCAGAAGTTGATTCTATTGTCAATATTTTAGAAGAGGCTACCAATGGCAATGTGTGAAATTCTCTTGTTCCCGGAACATGAAGATGCTTTACGGAAGAAGAGTGAACCAATCCACCAAGTGGATGAAGATGTAAAAATAATGATCATGGATATCAAAGATACCCTGGGTGAAAATCCTTATGGATATGGGCTGTCCGCTCCGCAGATCAATATTCATAAGCGTGTAGTTGTTATCCGATTAGGGCTAGAAGGGAAAGAAAATAGTGAATCAGAGAATATCATCACGCTAATAAACCCTGAGATCGTTACAGAAGGTGAAGAATGTGAGGATTTTGATTCTTGTCTTAGTTTCTTGGATTTATCCGGGAAAACAATACGCCCTCACCATCTTCGCGTCATTGGGTTAGATGAGCATGGGGAGCTATTTGATCGAATGTTCAATGGCTTTGAAGCTGTTGTAGTTCACCATGCAATTGACCATCTGAATGGAGTACTTTTTATTGATCGAATAGTGAGTTTGGACGATTTATTCCATTTCCCAATAAGGGAGGATGGCGAATTGGTGCGTGTACCTTTGTAGGAGTGATGATGCCTGACCCACTTATATCATTAGTTGTTGCTGCACTATTGACTGCTCTAGGGATTTGGATTTTCTGCCCTGAGCGTGGAATATTTTGGCGCTGGCGTCGAACCCGGAAGATGACCGAGCGAGTGTTGTGCGAAGATGCCTTAAAGCATATTCACCAATGCGATATTCATGGCAGACGCGCATCAGTCAAGAGTCTGGCTGGAGCCTTGAGCGTGAGTGTGGATAGAATTGCTGATCTTCTCGAGGAGTTAGTTTCCAGCAATTTAGTTCAGGTCGTAGGGAATGATTACCATCTTACATCTGTAGGGCGAGATTCTGCTTTGCATATCATCCGGGCACACCGCTTGTGGGAGCGCTACCTGGCTGATGCGACTGGCTTCAATGAAGATGAATGGCATAGTCTGGCAGACGAGTATGAACACCTGCTTTCGCCCAATGAGGCCAGTCAACTCTCGGCGAAGCTTGGTAATCCTACTCACGATCCACACGGTGATCCCATTCCCACTTCGGACGGTGATATTGTTTATCGAGAGCGTTTGCCGTTACCTGAATTAGATGTAGATAAACCTGCACGTATCGTCCACCTCGAGGATAAGCCAGAAGCCGTCTATACTCAGTTGGTCGCGGAAGGTTTGCATGTAGGCATGATCGTTCGTATGATCGAATCTTCGACTCGGAGAATTCGATTCTGGGCTGGTGGGGATGGGCACACACTGGCACCATTGATCGCAGCAAATGTTTCTGTAGAGTTGCTTCCCGACGATGTTTGGGATGATGAACCCCTAGGTGACACACTAACCAGCCTGAACCCTGGCGAGTCTGGACGGGTTATTAAAATCTCTCCCCGTATCAGGGGTATGGAACGACGTAGGTTAATGGATTTGGGTATCCTGCCAGGCACAGTTATCGAAGCTGAAATAAGGAGTCCCAGCAGTGATCCAACGGCTTACCGTGTGCGCGGCGCAGTCATTGCATTACGATCATCACAAGCTAGCCAGGTAGGAATTTCCCGAGAGGTGGTAGGTGAATAATGGATGAACATGTAATAGGCTCGAATTATATACCAGTGCAGGGGTCACAGACAATTCTTGAACGTACTTTGGTTGCAGAGTATTTACTAAGCCAGGGATACATAGTATCAGAATTGGGCAGATTGGCTCCCCAAAAAGCCAGAATATTGGCGCAAGATGCCTGTCAATTTGCCGCACTTAGGTTGGCGGAAATTGAGTCGGGAAATAATTTCCCATGGGAAATAAGAATACATATTTCGCTAAATTAGGCTTGTGCAGAGCCGAAAAATTGAGCGTATAAATGAGAAGTTAGATTGATTGTTTAATGGAGAATAATGATGGCAATTCGAGAAATTCTTGTATACCCTGAGCATAATAAAGCCCTGAGAAAAAAGAGTAAGCCAGTTAAGGGTGTTTATCAGGATGTCATTCGGCTCATAAGAGATCTCAAAGATACGCTCAATACTCACACTGATGGCGTTGGGCTAGCAGCTCCTCAAATAAATGTTCGCAAACGTGTAGTGCTAGTGCGTTTAGGGGCAACTGGTGATGGTAGCGGTGACCCAGGGCCACCTCTTGCACTAGTGAACCCAAAAATCATTAAGGCTGATGATGAATGCAAAGATTTCGATGGTTGCCTCAGCTTCCCAGGGCTATATGGTGAAACATCCCGTCCGCATTACCTGCACGTGACTGGAATATATGAAGATGGTAAACATTTTGATCGGGTATTCGAAGGTTTTGACGCTGTGGTGGTGCACCACGAAATCGACCATCTCAATGGCGTGCTCTTCATAGATCGTATTGAAAGGCCAGACGATCTTTATCGTCTTCAGAAAAGAGGTCATTATGAATGGATCCGAGTTCCGGCAACTGACTTCTAGGTGTCTTTTTTGGCTGGTGAATTGGTTATGTGGATAGGAAACAAGAGATGCAATTTTTTACAAATACTTTTAGCGCTGTATTCTTAGCCAGTATATTGGCGTGTTTGGTTACGATGATTGGTATCTATGTCATCAGCAAATATGAGGCTTGGGGCAATCAGAACGTTGTCTATTTTATGAGTTTCGCTGCTGGGGTACTTATCTCTGTATCATTTATTCATATCATCCCAGAATCCTTTGAAATGAATGACACCGCGCCAATATTTCTATTAGCCGGTTTTATGGCGCTATACTTCTTCAATCGTTTTTTGAATGTTTTTGTTTGCCACGAGCGTGAATGTGCTGATCTTTCAGCAGGTATCATCCCAATGCTTGGGATTGGTTTTCACTCCTTGATCGATGGCATTATCTATTCTGTAACCTTCAACGTAAGTATCTTCACTGGTGTACTCTCAGCGATTGGAATGGTGTTGCACGAATTCCCAGAAGGGGTAGTCACCTTCTTGCTGTTAGAGCGAGCTGGATTTACGCGGAAGAAATCAACCTTATATGCTTTTCTGGCCGCGGCAATAACCACTCCAATTGGTACGCTTATTTCTTTTCCTTTCATCAACAGGATTAATCGCTCTGCATTGGGTATCCTTTTAGCGGTTTCCGCTGGTGCCTTGGTTTATGTCGGTGCATCCCATCTTCTTCCTGCGGTTGAGAAGGAAAACAAACGCTACACTTTGGTGTCATTGGCCATAGGGGTTTCGATTGCTGCGATTATCGTGGTTTCAAAGATATAAATGAAAAGGAAATTAGCATGCTAAAAAGAATATTGGTCCCGCTTGATGGTTCTGATATTTCAGAGAAAGTGTTGCCACTTGCCTGCACGATAGCAGGTAGTAGCGATGCTGAAATCATATTATTGCGGGTTGTAGAATATCCTCCCGAATTGTATAAAGGGTATGATGATTATGCTCTGCGTAACCCAGAAGTTGTGAAAAAAATAGAACTCCAAAAGAAAACGATTCGCGACGAAATGGCCGATCACCTAGAGAAGATTTCAACGGACATCCGTGATGATGGTTTGCGAGTGTGCTATGAAGTTTGTGAGGGCCCTGTTGTTGATGCGATATTGGCATCAATTGATCGTTTATGTATCGACCTAATTGCGATGACTTCGCTCGGGGAGGGAGGAGGTAACTCCTGGATGATAGGATCTATCGCTGATAGATTACTACGCGAGTCAAAAATCCAAGTTTTTCTGGTTCGACCAGTTCAAGAAGATTTGAGATCAGATTCCCCGCGAAGCCATGCCAACTCATTTGCGAGGATTACAGACGAAAAAAGCAAAGCGCGTTTATGGCCCAGTTTCTTCTCGTAGATTGGAATAGTAAAAATGAGATCTCAAGCAACCAATATTATTGAAAGGACAAGGCGAATCCTTGGAAGGATTCCAAATGATGTCATCTTGGTAGCAGCAGCAAAAACACGCACATTGGAAGAAGTGCAGGCCGCCATCGATGCCGGGGTGACTCATATTGGATACAACTACGTTCAAGAGGCAATCCCGATCGTCCAGACGATAGATGACCGGATTACATGGCATATGATCGGTCATCTTCAGCGCAACAAAGCCAAACTGGCTGTGCAGTATTTTGGCATGATAGAAACCGTTGATTCGTGGCGGCTCGCTCAGGCATTAGATCGCCACTGCGCAACTGCAAAGATTACAATGCCCGTTCTGGTAGAAATCAACAGCGGACGTGAATCAAATAAGACGGGTGTCATGCCGGAGGATATCGATGATCTGGTGCAGCGAATGAGCGTGTTGGAACACATTCGTGTGGAAGGCTTGATGACCATGGGGCCGCGCTTTGGAGACCCAGAGGATAGCCGCCCATACTTCCAAGCCACGCGCCAGGCATTCGACCGACTAAGGACCATGGATTTGCCGAATGTGGCGATGGAATACCTTTCAATGGGGATGAGCAATAGTTACCTGATTGCAATTGAAGAAGGTGCAAACATTGTTCGCATTGGCACAAAACTCTTTGGCTCTCGTTCCGGGGGATAAAAGATTTCATACTACAAATGTAGTAAACCTACTAATCATTTGTTGCATGTTTCCCATATTCCAGGCTTCTCTTTGTTGATCGAAAGATCATCATTTTCATGATGACTTGTATATCGAGATTGGTTAGTATACCTATAAGAATTTGATTTCCCTATTGATTCTGTGAATAAGGAGAATTCAAACATGGTACACAGCTATCCAGATTTCTATCATCAAGTCACTGAAACTATGGCTAAGTATGGCAAAGAAAGCCCTAATACAATGGCTGGCTTCATGCAGCTTCACAAAGCTAGCACAACTGATGGGGCCTTGAGTGCAAAAGTGAAGGAGATGATTGCTCTGGCCATTGGCATTGTTGTGCGTTGCGATGGGTGTATCTCTTTCCACATCCATGATGCACTCAAGGCTGGGGCTTCACGAGATGAAATTGTTGATGCGATTGGTGTAGCTATTATGATGGGTGGCGGTCCAGCAGTCGTTTACGGCTCGCAAGCCCTTGAAGCATTGGAGCAATTTGAGTCGAATGGCGTTTGATGAAGGCAGTAGAAATGAACAAATGTAGGCAACTCATCCTGCAACTGCATGATTTCCAGAATGATAAGGTACTGCATGCAGTTGAGGGTCTAAGGGCTAATGGTTGGCTGGCTGATGGCAGCCTGGAGGGGATAGACCTGCATTTTGCTCATATGCAAAATGCGAATCTGTCCAGTGCAAACCTGAAAAAGGTGAATCTCACTATGGCTGATCTACGCTGGACCGATTTGAGTAATATCGATCTTCGTGGTGCTCATCTAAACCATGCTGATTTTTTTGAAGCGGATTTGAATGGAACTGATCTGACTAGAGCAAGTCTGATATGCGCAAATCTGCAGAGTACACACAATCTCAACCATAAGCAATTAGAAAGTCTCTATGCTTTGTCTGGTGCTACGATGCCGGATGGCAGCATTTATGATGGTCATTTCGACCTGCCTGGGGATACCCATGAACGAGCGCTACGAGCAAACTCGATCAGGAAGGGGTGCAATGAAACTGATGTCAAAGGTCTGAATAGTGGGCTGGCCACTGAGCTCTCGCATCTTTCAGAAGCGTGTTTGATTCTCAAGTTGCGTTGTTTTGATAACAGAAAAGTTGCTGCGGCAGTTCGAGAACTTCGAAAACGCGGGTGTCTGATTGACGGATCGTTAAATTGGCTTGAACTACGATTTGCTCACCTGCAAGGAATGGAGTTATATGCTGCCGATTTTAGCTATGCAGATTTAAGTTTGGTAAATTTCCAGGGAGCGGACCTTTCCAATGCCAAGTTGTCGCATGCGAATTTGCATCAGGCAAATTTCCGAGATGTAGATTTTTATGAAACAAATTTGCACGGAGCAATAATGACCAATGCCATCCTTCAAGGCTCTCGAAACTGGACATATAAACAACTCGCTCAATTAAACAAATTGTGCAATGCCATGATGCCCGATGGCAGCCGCTATGATGGCCGCTTCAACCTTGCTGGCGATCTTACAGATGCCCGAGGCCATGGAGTTGAACTGAACAATCGAGAAGCAATGGCAGATTTCTATGGTGTTTCTCGAGAAGATTACTTGGCTGGACAGTCGTGGGCAGTTGCTCATTTGTCATCTATTTGGTCACATGCCGAAAGGATTCGGAGCACCAACACGTTGAGCGTCCCTTCACTCAGGCAAAATTTGGAGAATCACGGCTTTGTGCAAAGGTAATTCTAATTTCTCGAATTCCAGGGATCTTACTCTAGATTCCAGGAGGCGAAATCCGATGAAATATGTTTATGGTCCTGTACCTTCACGTCGTTTGGGGCAATCTTTGGGTGTTGATCCAATTCCACTAAAAACCTGCAATTGGAACTGCGTATATTGCCAATTGGGGCGTACGGTCCCCCTGTCCAACACGCGGCGAGAGGATATTCCCAAGGAGAAGATCCTATTAGAAGTCAAGCAGGCATTATCTGTTCATCAAGTTGGTGAGATTGACTGGATAACATTTGTGGGTTCAGGGGAACCTACTTTACATTCCAAGATAGGTTGGCTGATAAGTGAAGTAAAAAAACTTACCGAATTGCCCGTAGCAGTAATTACTAATGGTGCATTATTCTATCGGCCAGAAGTACGCCGTGAATTGTTGCAGGCCGACGCAGTCCTGCCTTCTCTGGATGCTGGTACTGCCTGGTTATATAAGAACATCAATCGCCCTCATCCGGCAATCACCTTCAAACGTTTTCAGGACGGGCTTGTTCAATTCCGAAAGGAATATCTGGGTGAGTTATGGGTTGAGGTTATGTTGGTGCGGAATTTGAACGATACCAAGTTAGCGCTAGAAGGTATTGCGGAGGCACTTAGGCCAATCCGACCTGATGAAGTGCATATCAACCTCCCGGTTCGACCTCCGGCAGAGGCCTGGGTCCATCCGCCTGATGAGAATGCTCTTCTGCGTGCTCAAACAATATTAGGAGAAATCGCCCATGTCGTTCATCCGATTAAGGGCAGTTTCGATCTCAGCGGATGCGATACGCTCGACGAGGCATTAATATCGATAATTACTCGCCATCCCATGAGTGAGGCAGAGTTAAATCATTCTTTGGAAAAGTTTACACCTGGAGATGTTAGCAAAATCCTGACGCAATTACATTCCAGCGGACAGGCGCAGGTTATTGTTCGGAATGGGAAACGTTTTTGGAGCGCGTCTTCTTCGCAATATCCTGAATCTCGGAAAAGCCTTGCAACTGCACCAACTCTTAGAATGAATCGCATTGCGAGAAGTAAATTGTGATTACCTTGAACCCATTAGTAGACATGAAATTAGGGTATGTGTTCTTACCGCCTTGTCATCCGAATCATTTATGTCATAGACAACTAGACATTAACCTTCAGGATACTCCAACATTGCAGCACTACGACCCAGAGGTTGTTCAGTTTATGGTTGCTTCCGACTTTTTGGGGAATTCAGTTATGAGGGTTCGCCATCCATGGGAAGGAAAAGAAGAAATCCATGCTGTTGTTGGCACAGTGATTATGGAAGATCGTTTTGATAAGGTTGTCGAAGCCTTTACCTTTGGTGGTGATTTGCAGATTTCATCAAAGGATGGACAAACTAAATGCTCTTTGATATCCAAGGCGCCGATCTTGCCATTGCTTTCTAGGTCTTCTATTGAAACAGTGTTGGCCGAGGAAGTGGAGATCATATTGGCTGAGAGAAGGGAAGTGTGGGATGAAGCGCATAAACAGATCCCTTTCGAACAGTGCTTAGCAGAGGTTGATCCGTTTATTCTATATCTATCTTGTCTAAAAAATTTACAAGAAAAATTCAGCCTTTTCCCGAAACCATTACCAGAATATTTGGGTAAATTTGTTCATTTCCTGCGGATGGAAATCAAGCGATTACAAAGCGAGCAGTTGTGGCCACTCTATGTACCTGATATTGAGAAATTATTATGAGCAAGTTACTAACTTATAGAGGAGATGAGAAATGGCAAAGAAGAACATGAAGTACGATGTATTTCAGCTTCTTGAGAAGATATACCATCCAGACATAGATAATCGTAATCTTGTGGAATTAGGCATGATCCCTGATATTGATCTAGATGGCAATTCTATCAAAGTGACATTGGCCTTGCCTTCACCAGATGTATCAATCAGGAATGATTTGATTGCTTTGATAGAACAAGCTATCGAAGAGATCGGGAATTGTCTGGAAGCTGAGATCGATGTCGTCGAGATGAATTCCGACCAGCGGGCTAAATTTACGGCTATGGCCAAGCTGGCGCATATTAAAGAGCCTGGGGGCCAGATTGGTAAGGTGATCGCCGTGATGAGTGGTAAAGGAGGGGTTGGCAAATCCTCAGTGGCTGGATTATTAGCTGCCGCGCTGCGGCGTTTAGGGAATCAAGTAGGCCTTCTCGATGCAGATATCACTGGGCCGAGTATCCCCAAGATGTTTGGAGCCAACCAAAGACCCGTCAACGGCCCCAACGGTTTGAAGCCGGTGATCTCAAAAACTGGAATTGGGCTGATGTCCATAAATCTTTTATTGCCCGATAGAGATCAGCCAGTGATTTGGCGCGGGCCCCTGATCAGCAAGGCCATCGAACAATTTTGGAGTGATATATCCTGGGGAAATTTGGATTACCTGATCGTCGATTTGCCACCTGGAACCGCTGATGCTGCCCTCACCGTTATGCAATCCCTGCCGCTGGATGGAATTGTTCTGGTGACATCCCCTCAAGACTTGGCAGGTATGGTGGTTCGTAAGGCGGCCAATATGGCCAAGAAGATCGGTGTCCCCTTGATCGGCCTAGTGGAGAATATGAGTCATGTTATATGTCCCGAGTGTGGTGCCAGGATTGAGGTTTTTGGTGAGAGCAAATCCGAGGACACTGCCCGAATTATTGATGCGCAAATCTTAGGACAACTTCCCATCGACCCACAACTGGCCATTCTCTGTGACAGAGGTGAAATTGAAGAATACTTCAGTGATATTTTCGATGAGATTGTCATTCAGGTTGATCGCATTGTGTCCGACGGAATACTTGTGCGTTGATAATGGAGCATGGAGAAAGAGAGATTCTTTATGAAACATCTTTATTGGATTGCCTTTTTGCCTTTCTTCTTGATAATGTCTCTGTTTCATCTGATCACGCCTGCTCAGGCGGAAGAGCCAATTGTGCATGCCTTGTTGTTCTACTCTCAAACATGCCCCCATTGTCATAAAGTGATTAGCGAAGATCTGCCGCCTCTGATCGAAAAATTCCCCGAACAATTAGTAATCCTGGGAGTAAACACATCCACAGCACAAGGGTATTCACTTTACGAGGCAGCTATTCGACAATTTGTGATCCCGCGCGAGCGAATGGGTGTTCCTACGCTAATCGTCGGCGAAATGGTTTTGGTTGGTTCTCTCGAGATCCCCGAGCAGTTCCCTGGAATTGTTGAGAGCGGATTGGCAGGTGATGGTATCAATTGGCCGGATTTCCCAGAATTGCAGAAATTTATTGAGTCAGAAGTTATCGAAGGTGCTGATGTAGCTGATGAAAATGGAGAACTTGCTGATACAGTCCAGGTTGAACAGCCCGATTCTGACAAAGAAATAGCAATGGAAAAGATTACATACCCCGATGAGGAGTCTCTTGGAATCAGTGCTGACCTGGGAGAAGCAATTTCAGCTTCAGCACAAATATCAATGAGAGAAAGGTTTGCACAAGATGTAACTGGCAATGCGGTTTCTGTAGTTGTGCTACTCGGGATGGTTCTTTCTGTCGTAGGTCTGAGCATCCGAGTTTCTCGCTCAGCTTTAAATCTCAAACCATGGCCAAATTGGGTCGTGCCAGGGCTGGTAATCATTGGGACTGTCGTAGCCATATACATGGGCTTTGTGGAAGTCACAAAAGCAGAGGCAGTCTGTGGCCCGGTAGGAGACTGCAACACCGTACAGCAAAGCTCCTATGCCACCCTATTTGGAATTATTCCCCTGGGTGTTTTTGGTGTAGCAGGATACCTTGCTATCGGGTTTGCCTGGTTTATTACAGTTTTTGGCCCTGTGAAGTGGAGAGAGATATGCACCTTAGGTTTGTGGATCCTATCCATATTCGGGGCGTTATTCTCGATATATCTCACATTTCTCGAGCCGTTCGTCATTGGAGCTACCTGCGCCTGGTGTCTTACATCGGCAATAGTAATGAATTTGTTATTGTGGGCTTCAACGGCGCCAGCGATTAAGGTATGGTGTGAATACCGGCCAGCCAGAGTGTAAATTTTTCTTATGAAAAAGGTCAATGGTATCAAGTCGAACTAATTTGTTCGAGAATAGAATGAAGAAGAACATGAACAATTACCAATACACATTAGATTTCGAAGTCAGAGATTATGAGTGTGATCTTCAAGGGATCGTTAATAATGCTATTTATCTGCATTACTTGGAACATACGCGCCATCAGTTTCTGAAACAAGCTGGGATTGATTTTGTCGCTTTGGCTGAAGCTGGCATCAATCTGGTTGTTATCCGGGCAGAAATGGACTATCTTTACTCCTTGCGGAGTGGGGATCAATTTTCAGTGGGTTTGAATTTTGAACGAGTTTCACGAATGAGATTCGGGTTTTTACAGGATATTTACCGCCTACCTGATAACAAAACGATCCTAAAGGCTAAAACTATTTGCACATCTGTGGATGAAGCCGGAAGACCGATCTTGCCAAAAGAATTTGAAGAAATGGTGAATGGAATTTTTGAACTCTAGAGTCTCTTCTCCAAAAAAATAAAATATATCAGTATTCGAACATAATAGTAATGCAAACCTATCTTGATTGTTACCCATGCTTCCTACGGCAGGCATTGAGCGCCGCACGCCGGGTTGGAGCAAGCGACGCCCAACAATTCTCAGTACTTCAGGCCGTTTTGAAGCTCATGCAAAACATCCGGGCTGACCATAATCCGCCCGAGATCGCCTATCGTGTTCATCGCATTGTGCGCCAAAAAGTCGATGTCGACGATCCTTTTCGGGACGCTAAATCAAAGAGTACTCAAGATGCCTTAGCACTGTATCCAAAATTAAAACAACGGGTTGCTCGGAGCGCTGACCCCTTTGATACAGCGATACGCATAGCCATCGCCGGAAATATCATCGACTTTGGAGTTCGAGAGCAGATTGCAGAATTACGTGATGTGGTTGACCAAGTCCTTGTCCAGGAATTTGCAATTTGCGACTCCGACTTACTGCGCGAGAAATTGGAGCGTGCGCATCATGTACTGTTTTTGGGAGATAACGCAGGCGAAACTGTGTTTGATCGGGTATTGATAGAGCAGTTATCGGTTCCAGTAATCTATGCTGTCAAGGATGGCCCAATACTCAATGATGCCACGTCGCAGGATGCGATTGCCGCGGGTTTGGATCAATGTGCAACACTGGTCAGCAATGGCACGACCGCTCCCGGAACACTGCTCTCCATGTGCTCAGGAGAATTTCGCCAAATTTTTGAGCAGGCACCCCTGATCATTGCAAAAGGGCAGGCGAATTATGAAACCTTAAGCGATGCAGGAGAGAAAGTTTTCTGTCTTTTGCAGGTAAAGTGCCCAGTGATTGCCAGAGATATTGGTGCACCACTGGAAAGTATCGTGGTTCGTCAAAGCATAGGATAAAGGATGAGACATGAGTGTTACGAAAAAAATCGGCATCATCATTTGCGATCGTTACCGCCGTTGTGCCGGGGGCAAATGCTTCCGTGCACTAAAGAATCGGGAAGGTGCGTTCAGACGCTACACCGATCGGGATGTGGAACTGGTCGGGTATACCACCTGCGATGGTTGCCCTGGCGGCAATATCGAATATGCCGGCGACGAAATGGTCAAGAACGGCGCGGAGGTTATTCACCTTGCGACCGGTTTGGTAGTGGGGTATCCACCCTGCCCGTATGTTTCCACGTTCAAGGATTTCCTAGAAGCGCGCTACGATGTGGAAGTGGTCGTCGGGACACATCCTATCCCACAGAAATATCTCGATATGCACAACCGCCTGGGCACCTGGGATGATGCCTGCTGGGAGCCATTGATCGAACCCACCATAGGGAATGAAGGACTCCGTATTGCGTACAACTAGATAAACCAAAAATTCAAAATGACGGTTGCTGTATAGTTATTCGCAAACCAAAAACCCAGGAAAGGATATCGACGAATGAGCAATGAAAGCACAGTATTGATCTATGGGACCAATCTGGGGGGGTATCGCGCAGCCTATGCCCTGGGAAAGAGCGGCCATAAGTTCATCCTGTTGAACCGTGGCGCTTATGTGGATGAAATGAAGTATCAGGCGCTGGCACAGCTGCCGCTTGATTTCTGCTGGATTTGCGGCCATATGCCCCAGCGCTTATTCAAAGCGATTGGAGCGATGCAGGATTGCTACAACGCCGAATTGCTGGAGGTATCGGGCGCAGCGGGAGACTTCCATGTGAAATTCAAAAAGCGCGATCAGGTGGTGAACAATTTTGCCTGCATCGAGTGCGATCAATGTATCGAAGTCTGCCCGGTCGAGGTGGACGGCTACAAAGCCATCCGGGTTATCCCCGAAGCCGGCTGGGAGAACTGCTATGTAATAGACTTCGAGCACTGCACGCGCTGTGGAGAGTGTGAGCGAGTGTGCCCAACTGGTGCGCTCATCGTCGAGAGGCCACACGAAGTGCTCGAAGCCGATGTGGGGGCAATCCTCCTGGCCGATACCTTCGAAGAACCCGGTGATAATGACCTCAGCGATTTCGCCTTGGGTCAAAGCCCCAGCGTGGTTCGCAACTCGGAATTAGGCCGGCGCTCCTTCCTGACCAACTTCGTGCGCGACTGCGTGCGGCTGCCTTCTGGCAAAATCCCGCAAACCTTCGCGATTGTGGTCACACCTCATTTCAATAACCCAGGTGTCGAATATGAGAACTACAACCTGAGCGTCAGCGCCATCTACCGCGCCGTCCGGCTTAGAGAAATCCTCCCAGATGCCGATGTGACCGTTTTCTTGCACGACTACCGCGGAGTTGGCAAGGGCCATCAGCAATGGTATCTCAAGGCTCTGGATGCCGGTGTGCGCATCGTGAGAGCAGAGACCCTCGACATTACGCCCCTGGATGGCGTGGAGCAGGTGATTGTCAACTACACCGCAATGGACGGGAAACCCCATAAGAGGGCTGCTGAATTAGCCATCCTGGTCACCGGGCAAAGCCCGCCCTCGCAGATGGCAGAATTGTCACAGTTAACCGGCGTGCAGGCAGACGAGAATGGTTTATGTCGCACCAGGCCTTTCTCGTGCTGTGAAACGGATGTGGATGGCATCTTTGCCGTTGGAGAATTGACCGGGCCAAAGGGTAACCCGGAGACCGTGTGGGATGGCTGCGCAGCCCTGACGGAGATGCGTAAATACCTGGGCCAAAAGAACTTCAAGCCGTCCCCCGGCCCACCGCTGCGGGACGTGGAGAGGGAGCCTGTCCGTGTAGGGGTATTCATTTGTAGCTGCTTTGGCCAGTTCGATGGGCACATGGATTTGCAAGCCCTGGCCGAAAAGGCGCGATCCTTGCCCGGTGTCGATCACGCAGAGGTCATCGAAGGTTGTTGCACGCCGCCAACGATCAAGGCGACAGCCGACCGCGTCCGGGAGTCTGGCGTCAACCGGGTTGTCCTGGCGAGTTGTACGCCTTTGCAGAAGAAAGGTAAATTCAACAAGGCTGTGATGATGGCTGGGATCAGCCCATTGCTGTGCGAATACCTGCGGTTCAGGGAGGATGTCATCCAGGTACACACAGATCGCGACAAGATGCTGGATAAATCACTGGCGTTGATCCGGGGTGCGGTCGAGAAGGTCAAGCGTGGGACGCATTCCGGCCCGCCCACGGATGCTTTCATCCCCCGGGCGCTGGTCATTGGCGGGGGGCTGGCCGGGATGACGGCTGCAGTCGAAATTGCTGACAGTGGCTTTCCAGTTGTGCTAGTCGAGCGCGATCTCGAACTGGGTGGCCAGACCCAATACCTCGACAAAGAACAGAGCGCATATATGGATAACCTGATCTCCTCCACACAGCGTTCTGATAACATCACAATCTATACCCGAGCACAACTGACCCAGGTCCAGGGCTACGCCGGAAATTACCATGTGGTGGTGGAAACCCAGCGGGATTCGATCCCTGTCGAGGCTGGTGTGATCATCCTGGCGACCGGCGCGGAGGAGTACGCTCCTGAGGGTTTCCTCTACGGGCAAGATGCGTATGTGCTGACACAGACTGAATTAATTCCTCGGATTCAGAGGGGCCAGATCAACGGTAGGGTGGCGATGATCCAATGTGTGGGTTCCCGGACGCCAGAGGCGCCCTACTGCTCGCGTTTGTGCTGCAACCAGGCCTTGCAGAGCGCCATTACGCTTCGAGATGCGGGAGCCGAGGTGACTATCTTTTACCGCGACATCGCATCTTATGGAAAAGTAGACACCTACGGCTTTGCGAAAGAGGCCGGCGTGCAGTTTATCCACTTCCCCGACGATGAGTACCCGCAGGTGCGGCGGAATGGGAAAGACTTGAAAGTGGTCGGCGGTGGGCAAAAGGTTCGGGCCAATTGGGTGGTATTGAGCACCGGAATTGTGCCAAATGCAGAGAACAACCAGGCGCTATCGCAGTTGCTGAATTATCCCCTGGATTATGAGGGTTTCTTTTCCAGCGATATCAGCAACTACCCCTACGAAGAGGCCATCAAGAAACTGACCAAGCCCTTCGAACTGACCGGCAATGGTATTTTCCCGGTGGGGTTGGCGCATTCGCCGCGCTCTTTCGATGAGTCCATCTTGACCGCCAAGGATGCTGCCGGACGCGTTTTGGTGATCATTGGCAAAGGCAAGATGCCCCCGCCTAATGGCATATTCGTGGCCGAGGTGCATGAAGCCCTGTGCATGGGCTGCGGCCTGTGTGTGGACGTCTGCCCTTACGGGGCGCGCTACATTGATCAGACCAGAGATATCGCCATGACGCACCCCTTTTTGTGTGATTCGTGCGGCTCGTGTGTGGCGATATGCCCTAACAATGCGGCCTATTTGCGGGATAGTATGGGTGAGCAGTCCATCGCCGCCCTGGATGCCTTGCTCGTGAGTGATGACCTGAGGCTGGCTGTAGGAGGTGAAATGTGAACAATGAACACGACTTCGACCCCAAGATCATCTACTTCCTGTGTAGTTGGTGTGGCTCTGGTGGCAGCGAGACCGCCGCGGCGCATCACCTGGGATATCCTGAGAATGTGATCCCAGCTCGGGTCAACTGCACCGGCGCGCTTTCAGCAGTGCAGATCGTCCGCCCCTTGATCGAAGGAGCCGATGGTGTGGCGATCAGCGGATGCCATCCCGGCGACTGTCACTACAATGATGGCAATTTCCGCGCCCGCAGGCGAGTTGCCCTGGTAAAGAGCCTGCTCGACACGCTGGGTCTGGGACCTGAACGAGTTTGGTTTCGCTATGTGGCACATGGCGAAGGGCAGCGATTTGTAGACACGGCAGCCGAGTTCAATGACCACATCCAGCAGCTAGGCCCTAACCCCCTGAAGAGGAGGAGCGACACGTGAACGATAAAGCCGCAATCTTGTCTACTGATGGCTGCATCGAGTCAGCCCTCATCCTGTGGTTGAAAGAGACACTGGACAAAGGAATTTTCGATGCGCTGCTCATCCCTGTAGAAGTGCCGAGTGGCGATTCCTTCGCTTACCTATTACTCCAAGACCCGGCCATCCTCGAGAAGGCCTCTCCCCTGCCCCCGGTGATGCCTGTCCAAGGCGGCAAAGCCATTGGCCGTCTGACGATGCGCGGGAACGGGAAGAAACGCATTGCTGCGATCGTGCGTCCCTGTGAGGCGCGCGCAGCTATCGAATTGACCAAACTCAAACAGGCCAGGCTAGAAAACCTGTGCATAATCACCATGGACTGCCCGGGCGTGCTGCCTCTGTCGGACTATCTCCACGATCCGGCTGCCGGGTCGGCCCGCTTTGCTGCGGCCTCTTCGCAAGGGGACCGCCAGCCCATGCGCCCGGTATGCCAGATTTGCCAGCATTTCAGCCTCCGTCAGGCGCTGACTTCTGACCTGCACATCGCCACCCTGGAGGGCACGGATAGCACCCTTTTCTTCGTCCCAGGCAGCGCTAAGGGGGAGCAGGCCCTGGAGAAAATGGGCATGCCTTTGGATTCGGCGCTGGATGGCTGGGCGGAACGTGTCGATGAAATTGAGTCCGAGCAGACCCAACGACGCCGCCAGTTCCACGCCCAACTCCGAGAGAAGGTTGCCGGGCCGCAGGGGCTGCTGGAAGTGTTCAGCAGTTGCATCAACTGTCACAACTGTCAGCGAGTTTGCCCGTTGTGCTATTGTCGTCAGTGCTATTTTGATTCCAATGCCTTGAAACTTACGCCTGAAAACTACCTGGCGAGGGCTGATCGCAAAGGATCCTTGCGATTTCCGCCGGATACGCTGCTTTTCCAAATTGGCCGGGCTTCACACATGGCCCTCTCTTGCGTTTCGTGCGGCGCGTGTGAGGATGCCT
This sequence comes from uncultured Anaerolineales bacterium, assembly GCA_964438295.1. Lineage (GTDB taxonomy): Bacteria > Chloroflexota > Anaerolineae > Anaerolineales > UBA11858 > NIOZ-UU35. The sequence continues at coordinate 36,036 of CAYTKR010000010.1, read as the reverse complement.
GCCCGATGGATATCCCTGTGGCTCAAGTTTTCAGCCTGATGGCGGACGAGGCCCAGGAGACGTTAGGCTATACCCCCGGGAAAAGCCTTGATGATCCGCTGCCCCAGACGGCATACGAGATGGACGAACTGCATCAGGTGGAGCAGCCCTACATTGAGATCTATCGTCAGGAGGTGCATAATGCCTGAGGGTTTGAAAATTAAACAAGGGACACAGCAGAGCGTGCGAGCGTTGCTAAGTGATCTTCTGGAAAGCGGCCGCGTGAGTAGCGTTCTCTGCCTGGGAAGCACTGGGGACGATCGGGGGATGGCCTACTCCTTATTTACTCATGCGGATGCCTTCCTGCCGGACGGCGCGGCGCGGCCTCTGTTCCCGCTGATGCCTGCCAACGCCGGCGGCATGCTTTCCCGCCTGACATTGAAGGGCGCGCCAGCTGAACCTGTAGCCGCGGTGGTCAAACCCTGTGAGCTGCGCGCCTTTATCGAACTGGTCAAGCTCCACCAGGGCAGTGTTGAGAATATCCTGCTGATCAGTTCAACCTGTGGCGGCGTCTACCCCCTCGAAGCGAGTCGCAAAGACAACTTGAAAGCCAGCTTACCCGGATATTGGCAGGCAGTCGCGGCCGGGGAAACAGATGCCCGCGTGCGTTCGAGTTGCCGTGCCTGTGAACAATTCGTGCCTCGCAATGCCGATATCAGCATTGCCTTGTTGGGAGAGGCCGATCTCGAGAGGCAGTGTACGCTTTACCTGAATACCGAGAAGGGGGCTAGCTCTGTAGAAGGGCTGGCCGGAATGGATGGGGTGCGAATATCTGGCGATTTGGACAGCGCTGAACTCAAAAGCTTCTCCGACCAACGAATGATTTTTCGGGAAGAAGCGTTTGCCGCGATCGATGTAGGCCAGCCTGGGTTGATCGACACGTTTGGACGCTGCATCAACTGCCATGCCTGCATGACGGTATGCCCAATGTGTTACTGTCCTCTATGCTACTTTGATTCTCGAGCGTGTGAGCATTCGATCGATTTCTACGAAAGCGAGATGGAAAGAAAAGGCGCACAGCGAGTACCAGCCGATACCCTTTACTTCCAACTCGGACGCTTAACTCATATGAGCATCTCTTGCGTCGGTTGTGGGATGTGTTCAGATGTCTGCCCGGTTGAGATCCCCTTGACAGCCATCTACTCTAAGGTGGGCGACTCCGTGCAGGCGCTGTTCGATTATCGACCCGGCAACGACCTGACCGAGGAGATCCCTTTGAGAACCTTCGAGGTAGAAGAGTTCGCCAGGATGGATGCAAAGGAGCTGAAATGAAAACACACATCATTGGTTTCTTGTGCGATTGGTGTTCGCGGGCTACAGCAGACACGCTTGAGCCGCTGCCAGACGCTATCAAAATCTTGAGCTCGGGTTGTACCGGGCGGGTGGACCCCCTATTTCTCATCAGGGCTTACCTGCACGGTGCAGATGGCGTATTGGTAGCTGGATGTGAGCCGGGGAGATGTCATTACAAAGATGGCAATTACCATGCCCGTCGGCGGATGGCCTTGCTAAAGCAGATCTTCACAGAACTCGATTTGGATGTGGAGCGTTTACACATCGAATGGGTTCCAAATACGCAACCCAGGCTTATTACTGAAATCGCGACCAGGTTCGCAGCGCAGATCGAAGAGCAAGGACCCAACGATCTGAGAAGTGAGATATTTGTTTGATTGCCGGGAGGTACTATGATTACAGATCGCAAGGACGCTGAATCGTCCACTATGATCAGTTTTTCCGCAGAGGTTGCTCAATTCCCCGGAGGCGAATGCCTTACTGTTTGCTTTTCCTGCGGAACCTGCGTCAGCCGCTGTATGGTTCCCTGGCGTGACCCGGCCTATAATCCCCGCCGGGTGCTGCACAAAGCCATGTTGAACATGCGCCAGCAGGTCTACGAGGATAGTACCATCTGGTACTGCACGGCCTGCGACCTGTGTTATTCATCATGCCCCCAGGAGGTGCATATCTCTGATGTCATCGGGGCACTGCGACAGTTAGCCTTGCAGGCAGGCAACGCTTCCCCCTTGGAGGCGGTTCGCGTGAACCCGCTTCTGTGTGCTGGTTGCGGAAACTGCGCTGCGGTATGTCCCTACGCAGCCCTTAGCCTGGAGCAGCGCGGCAATGTGCGAGTCTCGATTGTGGATGCCAATCGTTGTATGAGTTGTGGTGCCTGTGTGCCCGTGTGCCCCAACAAGGCCATTAGTGGTGGAGCAGTGGCAGAAGAGGTCATCCGAGCGCAACTTGATCAGGTTTTACAGGAGTGGGATTAAAGAAACCTGGTTCTGTAGTTTGATATAAGACTACCAGCTGGCATGCCAACCGTCTGGAAAAGGCGCTAACGGAGAAAACATTGAAAACCAGCATCCTCGAGAGCATTCACAAAACAAACCTGGCCTGCAGGACAATCCGCCGGGCAATAGGCTTTATTCGTCGCCAGAAGCATAACTACCGCGTGGCGATTATACGCTCCTCTGCCAACAACTTCTTGCTGAGTCTGACAAGTCAATACGACTCGATCTACACTGTTGGACTGGGAGCGGACTCGGTCGAATTGGGGACGATCAACAGCATTGGCAATGGCATCAGTGCGCTGCTTTCTACACCAATAGGCTGGCTGGTGGATCGCTATGGTCTCAAAAAACTGTACCTGTTGGGCATGCTGCTAATGGCTGGGTCTGCCCTGGTCTACTCGCTGGCGCTGGGCTGGCAGGCGATCATTGCCGCGCTGATTCTATTCTCCGTGGCTACAAGATTTATCAGCACGGGTTGCAGCGTGATCTGTGCAGACTCGGTGCAGAACAAAGACCGGGTGACTGCCCAAAATATCTGCGTAACGATCGCTTATCTTTTTGCGATGCTTTCTCCTCTGGTCGCCGCAAAACTGGTGACCAGCTTTGGCGGATTGAATGTCGAAGGTATTCGACCGTTGTATGCAATGCGCTTTGTGGGCTATATGCTGGTCTTTCTCTTTCTGGCTGCTCAATTAAGGGATATTAAATCCTTATCGGAAACAGAGCGAAGCGCCGGTTTTCGTTTCTTCGATGATTTCAAACAGCTTTTCAAAGGGGAAGGCCCTCTGAAGCGATGGCTGCTCATCGCCTCCCTGACCTGGTTCCCCATGGCCATGACCACGCCTTTCTTACAGCTTTATGCTCATCAGGTCAAAGGGGCTGATCAATATCTCCTGGGGATCATGGCTACGGCAACGGTCCTGACGCGCATCCTGTTTGGTGTTCCCTTGGGGCGTTTGGCCGACAGGATCGGGCGCAAAAAGGTCATTTATTTGCTCACACCGTTGTGGTACGCCTCCTATTTGTTGTTGGTGTTCTCATTCAGCCCTTTCACCCTCATCCTCTCTGGGGCTTTGCAGACTTTCTACTTCGTTTGTTCCGGCGTCACCAACGCGATTACCCTGGAGTTGGTTCCGGTAGAGCAGATGGGTAAATGGAGCGGCCTGGTGGGTCTCTCTCGTGGCCTGGTCACCATTCCCGCACCGATCTTGGGGGGGCTGGTTTGGGATCATCTCAACCCGCTTTTTGTATTCCTGATCCCCATCGGGGTGGATCTGATGCTCAAGCTGCCTCTGCTTGCCACAATCCCAGAAACATTGAGTACTTCTAAATAAGGATAATGCAATTTGAAGGGTGGTATTTATTCGTGTTTGGCGTGCAAACTATTCGAAAGGGAAAACAAGAATTGCTAGCGATTGAAATTAATGTACAAATCAGTGGGGGAACTGCGCGTCATTGACGCCAACATTTGTTGTGTAGCAGATCAACAAATAGAGTTTTTTGGCACGTTAAATAGCCTTGAAACGTTGAACAAAAAATCATCGTCTATCTGATGACAAAAGTGTCGAAGCCAATTATTCTGAAAACAACGATATAAGGAGATGTTGAAGGTGATTTATTGAGTTGTTTATCCTGAGAAAGAATAGGAGTATCCAATGTACAAGAAAATCCTCGTACCCCTAGACGGATCAAAACGTGCCGAGACGATCTTGCCTCACGTTGAAGAATTGGCCATTCTCTTTGGCGCTAGCGTGACTTTCTTAGAGGTGATTAGTCCAACCAATTTTTATCCCACGGTACAAAGGGATCTAAATATTGGATATCTATTGGAACAACAAGACCAGATGATAGAAAAGAGGAAGGCGTACCTCTCGAAAATAGAGGGGAAATTTCGAGAGAAACAAATAAGCACCAAGACAATGGTAGAGGTATCTCCAATTGTCAGCACGATTATTGAGGTTGCAGAGCATGAAGGAGTCGACCTGATTGCCATGGCAAGTCACGGTCGGACTGGATTATCTCATGTATTTTATGGCAGTGTAGCAGCTGGTGTGCTCCATCGCATAGATCGACCAATATTGCTAATTCGAGCAGAAGGACAATAGCATATAAAAATAAGCTGTTCGCGACAAATGTAGGAAAATAATTATTTGAGGTTAGTGTTTTAGTTGTCAATATCTGGAGGTAGATACAAAATGTCCAATTTAATCAAGATTGATCCCTTTTATTCAGCACCGATGAGTGAGTTAATGAAGCGTTTCTTTGATGAGAGCTTTTTGCGCCCCTTTGAAACGTGGCCTTTGACAGGGGATAAAATCCAGCCGCTAGCCGTGGACATCTCCGAAAAAGATGGCAATTTGATGGTGGAGGCTTCGCTGCCGGGCGTAAAGCCAGAGGATGTAGATATCTCTGTTTCGGACAACATTCTTTCCATCAAGGCGGATACCAAGCAGGAAGAAGAAGGTGAAAAGAACAAGTACCATTATCGAGAACGCAGCTATGGGGTCTGGCAACGCAATGTGCGATTACCAGAGCAGGTCGATGCTGACAAAGCTGAAGCCGAATTTGATAATGGCGTACTCAAGCTTTCTTTGCCAATTGTGGAAGGAGAGAAAGCCAAGCGTATCAAGGTGAAACTAGGATAGGTTGATAAGGCATCAATGGCTTATCAAGCGAACGCAGCTAGCCATTGCGTTTCGCGCAACAAACTAAAATATCAATGGAGGAATAGATATGACTTATATTGTTACTAGTCTTTGTCTGCGAGATCTTGGATGTATTGATATTTGCCCGGTTGAGTGCATGGTTCCCGGGAAGCCAGAATCAGATTGGCCGTTGATCTATATCGATCCTGATGCCTGCATCGACTGCGGGGCTTGCGTTCCGGAATGCCCCTTCGATGCCATCTTCCCAGAAGATGAGGTTCCTGAGGCCTATGAAGCTTCAGGTGAAGAATATCTCAACAAAGTTGGATTATCAGGCCACTACGAAGCTACAAACCACTTTGACGACCCCGTAATTCTCGACACGGTGCGGGAATTAGAAGCTGGCGAAGTCGTCGATCTGACTGATGATATAAAGGCCAATTATGATTTCTTCGAATCGGGCCCAGGTTATGATGCTGTAGATTAGTTCAGGTGTAAATAAAAAGACCACCGTTGTTGGCTTAGCATTTTCAAACCAACAACGGTGGTCTGCAATGATGATCCATGCGCATCTCTTATTCTGCAATAGGTATTGGCAAACGAATGGCTCGCTACGAAATAGATGCTGACAATGTTCGTTTGATACTCATCACAAAGCAGTATGTGACTTGATTGTAATCTGCCCATGAGGTGAAACCAATGTGTTCCGGTGATGCTTTGGTAGCGTAACAAATAAAATCATCAAGGCATAATCTTCGTTCCCGGAACTTAATGTTCTACCAAAAAATTTAGGATGGGATTATTGAATAATGAATGATACGCTAACACTATTTTTTTCATTGCTGCATTCAGACACAATATCGGAACCTGTTGGTGAATTAGCAATTATCATTTCAGCCGCCATTTTTTTTCTAGTATTTTTAACTATTTCTTTACATCTACTCCATGAAACTGCAGCAGCATTATTAGGGGCTGTAGCGGTTTTATTAGTCACATATATTGGGGGATATTTTTATCCAGGTTTGAGACTACTTGACTTCGAAGGCGCCATGTTAGTCGTGGATTGGAATGTTATCTTTCTGATAATGGGGATGATGATTTTAATGGCCATTCTGTCAGAAACAAATGCCTTTAGGTGGCTAGCATTTCGATTGTATCAAGCAGCCCAGGGAAACGCCTGGGTTATTGCAGTTGCACTGATTACATTAACCGGGGTTACATCTGCGTTTTTAAACGATGTTACTGCTATTCTTCTTCTAACGCCCTTATCTATTCAGATGGCCGCTGCTATCGGGTTGAATCCTTTGGCTATCGTGATTGCTGAAGTGTTGGCATCCAATATTGGAGGAGCAGCCACGCTAATAGGAGATCCGCCTAGCACCATTGTTGGTTCGCATATCGGGATCAGTTTTGGATACTACTTTGTCAATATGGCCCCTGTTGCAGGGATTTGTATGCTTGCACTCTTGGTTGTTAACGGAATCCAATACCATAAGAGTTATCAAGAAGCAAGAAAAAAGGTTTCTAACGCCCTGGCTGAACAAATGGCTTCTGAATCACACATCACTGATCATACAACCCTTCGTAAAGCCATAATTATCGCCATCTTCACTTTTATCGGTTTCTTTATTGCAGACAAACTTAACAACATGCCACCAGGAGTTGTGGCTCTCAGTGGTGCTGTACTCTTGATTGTTTGGGTTCGTCCCGATATGCACCGCATGTTGAGGGAGGTAGATTGGACAACGTTACTCTTTTTCATTGGTCTGTTTATTGTGGTCGGTGGGATGGAGGCTTCTGGCGCGATTGAATGGTTAGCATCTCGCATCATCTTATTTGCCGGCGATAGCCTGGATCAAGCAGCTGTGATAACTACCTGGGTAGCAGGTTTTGCATCTGGAATTGTGGCAAATATTCCCTTCACCGTGGCTGCACTTCCCATCGCAGATTACCTGACTGCCAACGTTAGCAGTGGTTCTGATAATCTGATCATCTATTGGGCATTAATCCTTGGAGCAGATTTTGGAGGCAATGCAACCTACCTGGGATCGGCCCCCAACATTGTTGCATTGGGTCTGCTTGCCCAAGCCGGTATCCGGTTGTCTTTCACTCGTTTCCTTCGTGATGGCGTTCCAGTGACAATAATAACATTGATAATTGCCACGTTTTGGTTGATTCTAAGGTTTTAATGATGTAGGTAAATCCCCCTGCCAAACCAAGTAAACTGGAGGAGTTTTCATGGGTTTAATTCTTTGTGCCACCCGAGGGGGTGAGGCAAGTTATCGCACACAGCAAGCAGCAATTAACCTCGCATTGGAGCGTGGTGATGAAATTGTCTTCCTGTATATTCTTGATATCAGTTTTCTCAATAAAACTGCGTCCCCGATTGTTGTGAATATTGAAAATGAACTAGAGCAGATGGGTCGGTTTTTCTTATTGATGGCCAAAGAAAGAGCTACCGAGCAAGGCATTGCCACCAATACCATAATACGAAAAGGGATTATTCGGGATGAAATCAAGACAACGATCCGTGAAGAAGGTGCTACTTTAGTTGTATTAGGTCGACCTACTGGCCAATTAAGTGCCTTTCATATGTCAAGCCTGAAAGATTTTGCGAAGGAGATCGAACGCGACACAAATGCGGAAACGATCCTAGTATGACAAAAGGAAATAGCACAATTCAAATCTGGTATGGTGGAGCTAATCAGCATTGATGAAAGCTCAACATCTGTTTATGAGAAATATCAACATAGAACTGATGACGATAAATTGTCCTGCAGTTATGCTAATACTGACTGTACCGATTGACAATCAGTGAATAATTACACCATTTAGATTAAATTACCTAAATAGGTTTTTATAATTTCCTGGTTGTTATCAGTTGCTTTTTGATACATAGCATGGAACAAGTCTAGGAAGGATTACTTGATCCCAGCAAAGGATATTCACCTTAAAGAGGCGTCACTCTACGAAAGACTCTCACATGATCGTGTGCGCTGTAATCTATGTGCCCACCACTGCCTGATCGCGGATGGGCAGTCGGGGATTTGCAAGGCTCGAAAAAATATTATGGGCACGCTATATACCTTAGTTTACAACCATACGATCAGTCAGCATATTGATCCAATTGAGAAGAAACCTCTTTATCATTTTTATCCTGGATCGACTGCTTATTCGATTTCAACCCCAGGATGCAATTTTCACTGTCAATGGTGTCAGAACTGGGATATTGCCCAAATGTCTGGCGGAGATGGACAGGATTACGGCCATGATGCTACGCCTGAACGGATTATTTCGTATGCTCAAGCCTCTGGTAGTCACAGCATAGCTTATACATATACAGAACCAACCGTATTCTTTGAATATTCATACGACATTGCCAGGTTAGCTTACGAAGTTGGAATTGCTAACATATATATCACCAATGGCTATATGACTCAAGAAGTGTTAGCGCATATCAGCCCTTACCTGGACGCGGCCAACGTGGACCTGAAATCTTTTCGAGAAAAAACCTATCACCGTTATATTGGCGGTAAACTCCAACCGGTGCTCGATAATCTGAAATTGATGAAAGAGTATGGAATTTGGCTGGAAGTTACTACACTTGTAATCCCTGGCATCACTGATGATGCTGTTGAATTTCGAGATATCGCTCAATTTATCGCTCAAGAATTAGGTGCTGATACCCCCTGGCATATCAGTCGTTTTTTCCCAAATTACATGATGTCACACCTGCTACCAACATCGATAACAATTCTGAACAAAGCTAAGCAGATTGGGCTGGACGAAGGATTGCATTATGTTTATTTGGATAACGTGGCTGGTATGTCAGATACGATATGCCACCACTGCGGACAAATATTGATCCGGCGAAAGAAATATTGGGTTGATGGAAATGATATCGAGAAGGGCTGTTGTCCTAATTGTGCCACACCCGTAGCTGGCATATGGAGGTCACCAAAGGACTATGAACGAACAGTTTTTAGAAATCACTCTCACAATTAACAATGTTGAACGAAACCTGACTGTCGGCAAAGAAGAGAGTTTGCTCGACGCCCTGCGCAACGCTTCCTATTTTAGCGTCAAGCGTGGTTGCGATACCGGCCATTGCGGTGTATGTCTGGTTCTGTTAGAAGACAAGCCTATCCTGAGCTGCAAAGTCAAGGCTGCATCAATGGACGGACGCGCTATCACCACGGTAGAAGGATTGAGCGATAACGGGGAAATACACCCCATCCAATGTGCCTTTGTAGAAACTGGAGCCATCCAGTGCGGATTCTGTTCCCCATCCCAAGTGTTAGCTGCAAAAGCGCTATTAGATAAAAATCCCACCCCTTCAGAGGCTGAAATTCGGCAGGCTATGAGCAAGGTGCTGTGTCGTTGCACAGGCTATGTCAGAACTGTGGATGCTGTATTACGCGCCGCGGCTTATTTGCGCGGTGATCCTGTTGAAGAAGTCACTATCCCAGAGATCACGCACTCCGGAGATTTGGGTGAGTTACGTTTGCCCAAAGCGTATTACCGACGTGATGGCAATCGCAATCCCCTTCCTCCCCTAGTTTTCACCCCATCTCAGATGGAGCAAACTCAGGTTGTAGGGAAACCCCAGGTGAAAGTGGATGCAGAGAAGCTAGTCAGTGGCCGTCCAGTTTTCACTGATGACTTTAGGTTGGATGGCATGCTCCATGGTGCTCTGCTAACCTGCCCCCACGCTCATGCCCGTATTAAAAACATAGACGTCAGCCGTGCGCGGGCTATGACGGGGGTTCGTGCCGTCCTGACCCATCAAGATCTGCCTCGCATCAAGCATGCTTCAGGCGGGCAGAGCTATCCCCAGCCATTGCCGTATGACCAGGTTTGTCTGGATGATAAAGTCCGCTATGTGGGCGACCGCGTTGCTGTGGTAGCCGCCGAGACGCCTGAGTTGGCAGAAGAAGCCCTTAGGCTGATTGACGTCGACTACGAGTTGCTCCCAGTTGTTCTCGACCCCGAAGATGCAATGCAAGATGGTGCACCTATCATTCACGATGAGGTGGATACTGAAGGGATTCACGACCCCCAGCGCAACATCGTTCACCACATTGAAGCTGAAGTAGGCGATGTGGAAATTGCTTTTTCTGAAGCCGATTCCATCTTTGATGGGGAATATAAAACCCCTAAACAACAGCACGCTCACCTGGAGCCGCATGTTTGTATCACTTATTGGGACGAGGATGCCCGCTTGGTGATCCGCACTAGCACCCAGGTGCCGTTTCATATTCGACGCATGGTAGCTCCCTTGATTGGGCTACCCGTGAAACGTATCAGAGTGATCAAACCTCGCATTGGAGGGGGCTTTGGCAACAAACAGGAGATGATCTTAGAAGATCTGTGCGCTCACCTGACCCTGAAGACCGGACATCCTGTGCGTATGGAATTCACCCGCACCCAGGAATTTACCAGTACCCGTAGTCGGCATCCCAATATCATCCGCTATAAGATCGGTGTGAAGGATGAGAAAGTCATTGCTGCTGACCTATACCTGATCGGCGATACAGGCGCTTATGGTGCTCATGGCCTGACAGTACAGATGGTTGGTGGTTTCAAGGGCTTGACACTTTATAACGCTCCCAACGCACGCTTTACATGTGATGTAGTTTATACCAATAAGCCGCCCACCGGTGCCTATCGAGGCTATGGTGCTATGCAATGCCAATTTGGTATTGAAGTGTTAATGGAAGAGATTGCTGAGAAACTTGGATTAGATGTCGTAGATTTCAAAGTGAAAAACTGGCTAAAAATCGGTGAAGTGATGCACCTGGCAAAAGTATTAGGAGAGGGCAGAGAAGGATTCGAACAGAGATTAGAGAGTGGTGCGCTGGAACAATGTGTCGCGATTGGTTTAGAGGCGACTGATTTTCATGCCAAGCGGAACGAATACAAAAATCAAAGTGGGCGTTTTCGTAAGGGTATTGGTATGGCTGGGGTGATGCACGGTAGCGGAATCGCGGGGCTGGATATGGCCGCAGCGACCCTGAAGATGAACGATGATGGTTCGTTCAACCTGCTACTTGGTGCCACGGACCTGGGAACAGGATCGGATACTATTTTGGCACAGATGGCCGCTGAGGTGTTGGGTATCCAGATAAGTGATTTGATCGTCTATTCTTCTGATACCGACTTCACCCCCTTTGATAAGGGTGCCTACGCCAGCAGCACAACCTACATCAGTGGTGGGGCAGTACGAAAAGCTGCCATGGAGATCCGAGAACAGATTCAAGATCACGCCGCCCTGATGCTGGAGATCGACGATCCGACTTGCCTGACGTTAGCGGATCATAAAGTCATCGCACCCGATGGTCGCTCGGTAAGCCTCGAGCAGGTGGCCTTGAATTCCCTGCATCAGCAGGATCAACACCAAATCATGGCAACCGCCTCCCATATGAGCTACCAAAGCCCGCCCCCCACTGCAGCTCAGTTTGCAGAGATCATAGTAGACACACAAACCGGAGAAATAGATGTAGAACGCTTGCTAATGTTAGTCGACTGTGGGCGGGTAATCAACCCTCTTACCGCCACTGGGCAGGTCGAGGGTGGTATGGCGCAAGGCCTGGGTTTTGCATTGTGTGAAGATATGGTTTTCGATGAAAGCGGAAAACTGGTCAACGATAATTTTGGCTCCTACCACATATTCACGGCTAACGAGATGCCGGTCATGGACGTGATCTTTGTGCAAACTGAAGAACCGAGTGGCCCGTATGGAGCGAAATCGGTGGCAGAGATTTCAATTGACGGTGTTGCTCCAGCAATTGTGAGTGCGGTTCATAATGCGACGGGAGTTTGGATGCGCGAGTTGCCGTTGTATCCAGAACGCGTAATGGATAATCTGCGCGAAATTCCTTAATTGAAGAGATGGAGAAGATCCGGAATAGGTTAGAAGAAGAATTAACATCAGGAAAAGGAGCATACTGTATATGACTGCTGTGTTCTCCATAGATTACATAACCCAACTGTGTGTCGTCGCATTACTAAGTGGTGTTCTGGGGCTCGAACGAGAAATTCACGGGAGAGCAGCTAGATTTCGTACACATATACTTGTTAGCCTTGGTGCGGCGGTTTTCATGATGCTGTCACCATATTTAGCAAGAATAAATGGCGATTATTCGGGAGATCCTGGTCGGATCGCAACTCAGATCGTCACTGGAATTGGCTTCTAAGGCGCAGGTGCAATCGTTAAAGAGAGAGTCTCAGTTCGTGGACTTACCACAGCCGCATGTCTGTGGGTTGCTGCTGCCATAGGTATGACTACAGGTGTAGGTTGTTATATGGGCGCTTTGTTCATCAGTATGCTTGCAATGATTGCATTGCTACTATTGCTCATGTTGAGAGAGTGCTAAAAAGACACTCTTATAGAGTGCTTGAAATTACAACTTCTCTTGATGTTGATGTTGGGACTATTCTCGATGTATTCCACAAGCAAAAGGTTCGCGTTCTTCGTTGTACTATGGATCGAGATTATTCTTGTGACACACTCAAGACCACGTTTCCAATCTACTTATTTCATAGAGACGTTACTGACGATCATGCTCCTTGAATTTTTTAAAGCAATTGAAAACCTTAACCTTTCTCCAAAGCGAATACCGTGGCATCCGAGGTAAAAAACGATGGTGGATTTTAGCGATATTATTTTCTTCACCAATAATCCTTGGTAATCTCCACACAGGACAAGGAATAAATACCTACAGAAGAAGAGAACTCTCGGAAGGAGTTACAACTATGAGCACCATGCTTGTTAGTAATGCTGATCAGATTATCACCATGGATTGTGAGCGACCCCGCATCCAAAATGGGAGTATTTTTGTGCGTGATAATGTCATTGAGCAGATTGGTCCATCAGCTGAACTGCCCTCTGAGGCAGATACGATAATCGATGCTGCCGGGATGGTGATCCTGCCAGGTCTGATCAACACCCACCACCACTTTTACCAGACCCTGACGAGGGCGGTGCCAGGTTCTCAAGACGAGGAGTTATTCGACTGGCTGGTGCGGCTGTACCCGATTTGGGGTGAGATGACCCAAGATGCTGTCTATATCAGCACGCAGACGGCTATGGCTGAGATGATCCTCTCAGGCTGCACTACCAGCAGTGATCACCTATATCTGTACCCTAACGATGTCACTGCCGATGCACAGGTGCAGGCGGCGCGGGATGTGGGCATGCGCTTCCACGTTACGCGTGGCTCTATGTCCCTTGGGCGCAGCAAAGGGGGCTTGCCGCCAGACCACGTGGTTCAAGAAGAAGATGAGATTCTGGCAGACTGCCAGCGTGTCATCGAGGCTTACCACGACCCAGAACCTTTTTCGATGGTGCGCGTCGCTCTGGCTCCCTGCAGCCCCTTCTCGGTGACAGGTGATCTGATGCGCAAGGCTGCTGAACTAGCCCGATCTTATAAGAAGGTGATGTTACACACCCATGTTGCCGAAACGCGTGATGAAGAGACCTTCTGCGAACGCGAATTCGGAGCGCGCCCTGCCGCGTATATGGAACAACTCGGTTGGGTTGGCCCAGACGTGTGGTGGGCGCATGCTATCTTCTTAGACGACAACGAGATCAAGATGCTGGCAGAAACGGGCACTGGTGTAGCGCACTGCCCTTCATCGAATATGCGTCTGGGTTCAGGGATTGCCCGGGTACGAGACATGCTGGATGCCGGCGTCAAGGTCGGGGTGGGCGTAGACGGCTCGGCTAGCAATGATTCTTGCCATATGATCAACGAGGCACGCCTGGCGATGTTGCTGCAGCGGGTTGACCTGGGAGCAGGGGCACTCAGTGTACAAGAAGGTCTAGAACTGGCCACCTTGGGGAGCGCCTCGGTTCTGGGGCGGGATGATGTCGGCCAGTTAGCGCTAAACAAAGCCGCGGACTTCATCGGTGTAAAGCTGGATAAACTCAGCCTAGCTGGCGGCGCAGTGCATGACCCCCTCGGGGCACTTCTACTCTGCTCCATCGACCATGTAGATCTCTCAGTGATCAATGGCCAAGTGATCATACAGGATGGATATTTCCAGACGTTAGATCTGGCTGCGCACATACAGCGTCACAACATTATTGCTAAGGAGATGGTCTCCAAACACCTTGAACCTGAACGCTTCAGGTTAGTGTGATTACCAACCATGACGAGGAAAGAGCAATACTTAGTTTCCTTTTCAGTTAGAGACCAGAAAAGCATGTCCATTGAGCAAAACAGTAGATACTCAGAAAATTTCAATCAGAATTAATCCATTGGATGAGAATATGAAAAAGGTTTCCATCAGAATTTTCTTGCTCATTTTTCTTTGTGGCATTCTGTTGGCGTGCAATTCAATAGGAATTGATAAACCTATTGGCAGCATAGAAATCACTGATTCCACCGGGCATACAATTATGCTGGAGAACTTGCCCCAGCGGATAACCATCGCAGGAAAAGCTTCTAATATGGTGCAAAATACGGTATTCTTGTTTGAGGAGGCCAATGAGCGAGTTATTGCTCTTGAAAAACGAAACCAATCCGCGTTAAATTTTTTGGTTGTCGTCGATCCTACTATTGATGAGCGAGGAATGCTTGAGAAGAATGCTGGTCCTGAGCAGATCGCTGCGACTAATCCCGATTTGGTTATCTTAAAAAACTATATGGTAGAACAGTTGGGGGGCCAGCTTGATAATATTGGTATTCCTGTGCTTTATTTGGATTTAGAAACCCCCGAAGCATTTTATAGAGATATTTCTACCCTTGGTCAGGTTTTCGGAGTTCCTGAACGCGCTTATGAAATTATCCATTTTTATAAGCAGCGCGAAGAACGGGTTGAAAGCATGATAGCAGGTTTGGAAGATGAGCAAAGACCGAACGTTCTGCTTTTGGAATATAGTGATATTGGCGGAGATATCGCATTTCATGTTCCCCCGGCATCTTGGTTGCAGACTATGATGGTCGAGTTGGCGGGTGGTAAACCAATTTGGATCGATACTAAGTTAGGCAAGGGCTGGACCGTAGTCTCGATGGAGCAGATAGCAGCTTGGGATCCTGATCAAATATTTATTGTTGACTACAGGGGTCGCGCCAGTGAAGTTGTTCAAGAACTAATAATGGATCCATTGTGGAATTATTTGACTGCGGTTCAATATGATCAAGTATATGCTTTTGGATTCGACTTTTATAGTTGGGATCAACCAGATAGCCGTTGGGTGCTGGGACTTCAGTGGTTAGCCACAAAAATTCATCCAAAACTCGCTGAGGAAATTGACATTCTGGCAGAAGTAGGTAGTTTTTATTCTTTCCTCTATTCTATGGATGATGAAACAATTCAAGCAGATGTTCTGCCAATAGTAACTGGTGATATTCCATAAAAAGGTTCTAGTCTGTGTCTGGGAAATCTAACCAACGCTTAATAACCCTGATTGGGTTTGGGATTTTTCTTTTAGTAGTAGCATCCATCTTTATTGGACGTTATCCAAATCTATTTTGGATGTCCCCCAATAGGTTAATTCAAGATGATCTCGCTAAGCAGATAGTTATTTCTCTGCGGATACCACGATTGCTGACAGCTTTATTGTTGGGTATGATCTTATCAGCATGTGGTTTTGTCTTACAGATGATCTTCCGGAACCCATTGGTCGAGCCCGGTTTTTTAGGTGTGAGTCAAGGAGCTGCTTTTGGGGCTGCATTGAGTATTCTATGGTTGGGGCGCCTGCCCTTTCTTACTGAAATTTCTGCCACCCTGTTTGGCTTATTGGGATTATTTTTGTCTTATATTTTGTCTGAGCAACTGCGATTTGGTGGATGGGTATTACGGCTGATTTTGTCAGGAATGGCCATATCGGCTCTGTTTTCAGCTGGTGTTGGCGCCATGAAATATATTGCTGACCCCCTCACTCAATTACCTGATTTAACCTTTTGGTTATTAGGAGGATTGTGGAACGTGACATGGAGTGAAATTTTTTACATTTCCCCTTTTGCTCTTTTAGGCTTAGGGACGGTTTACCTTATGCGCTGGCGGCTAAACTTGCTAGCGTTGAACGATGAAACAGCTTTTTCTTTGGGTGCCATGCTCACACGTGAACGCTTAATTTTGCTCATAGCCATTGTTGCTGCAACATCTGCTATTACTGCTGTCAGTGGAATTATTAGCTGGGTTGGATTGATTGTTCCACATATAGCCAGGCGTTTGTCCGGAGCTAGTGCCAATAAATCAGTGCCTGTGGCGATCTTGCTTGGTGGGGTATTTACTGTGGTTAGCGATGATCTGGCTCGTAGCCTTCTTCCAGGAGAATTACCACTTGGGGTTCTTACGTCATTAATTGGAGCGATTCTATTCATTTATTTCATGACGAGAGTTCATCTGAAGGTTAGAGCATGAACCGTGTAGCTTTGTCACTTAATAAGATTAGGTTTGGCTACACTGATGAGCGACCAGATGTGGTGAATTGCGCTAGATTAGAGATTCCATCTCGAAGAATCACTGCAATCCTTGGACCTAATGGAGCTGGTAAAACTACTTTGCTGCACCTCATCTTAGGTTTACTAAAGCCTGATGCTGGATATATCTCTATTGCAGGCAAGAATAATCATGGGTATTCTCGGGGAGAAATCAGCCGAATAATTGGTCTGGTGCCTCAATTTGAAGGTATTCCATTTAATTTTTCCGTACAGGAATATATCCTATTAGGACGATCCCCTTATCTAAAACCATTTCAAATTCCAGGAAAATTAGACTTTCAAATCGCAGAAAATGTATTGCGAAAGCTGGAAATGGTAAATCTAAAGGATCATTCAGTTAATGAATTAAGTGGGGGAGAACGTCAGATGGTTCACCTAGCCAGGGTATTGACTCAAAAAACTCAAATCCTTTTGTTAGATGAGCCTACTGCTCATTTGGATCTTGAAAACCAAAATAGGATATTGACGCTGCTAATCGAATTGGCCTCTCAGGGTATTACGATTGTGTTTACTACTCATGACCCAAATGCAGCTGTTTTTGCTGCTGATAACTTTATACTAATGAACCGGGGTCAGATTGTAGACCATGGTGGGGTGGAGGATGTTATTACAACAGATAAATTATCATCAGTATTTAATATTCCCATAATGGTAGAACGTTTAAGTGGGCGCACTATCGTATTGATGGGGAAAAATGGTAATCACAACTAAACGGATCATTCTCACTGGGGAAAAAGGGGTTGGTAAAACGACCCTTTGTCAGCGCTTGGTAGAGCAAACGCAAAAAAGTGGAATAATGATTGGAGGTTTGATTTCGCCAGCGATTTTTGGAGCTGGACAGAAAATGGGAATTGACGTGGTAAACCTGAGGGATAACCGCTCTCGCCGTTTGGCTTATACTCATGAACATATCACCGAGGGACCAAACACCAAACGTTGGGCTTTCGAACAGGAAGTTGTGGAATGGGGGAACAAAGTGCTAAAAGAATCGACCCCCTGCGATTTGCTCATCATTGATGAGCTTGGCCCATTGGAGTTTGAATGTGGATCAGGATGGCAAAATGGTTTTACAGCTTTAGATCACGGAGAATATTCCTTAGCTTTGATTGTGATCCGCCCTAAGTTGCTCAGTCAAGCTTTGGCGCGTTGGCCCGATGCTGAGATTGTTGAGCTAATGCGTTATCGCGAGATCGAATCCTCTGTTATGCGAAAACTTCATCCGATCAGTTTCATGTAGAGGAAATTAGTTTTAGATAATTGTTGTTTTGTGATATTCGATTTATTTCAATTAATATTGACTCCTTACACGGGGAGAAGTACTATTGTTCTGGTTTTTACTTGATAGAATTGAAGCTCTTTGAAAAGAAGAAAGCTGCACGATGTGTGCAGAAATCACTTCAGATTGTCATATGAGTGGTTTTGATGGGTTCTTTCCCCTTATTTTTACTTCGGGTGCGCAGAGTGCGACCCCCGTCGGGACCGCTTGTTTGTGCGACAATGTTCCGTAAAAAGTTCGGATAATAGTGAAAATATACCGAACTTTTTTGCTTTAAACTAAGTTATCCGTGGCAAGCTCACAACCCTCAATCCCAGTCCATCTGGGGTTATTCGTATTGAACCGATTGCTATTAGATTTTCTATGGCGGTTCTAATTTTTCCTGAATGGTACTCCTGGGGGAAGGATAGAAACAATATCCAAATTTCTATTTGGGTATTTCTTGGTGAATTTGGCGATTATTTAGATGTTATGCTATCACGCTCGATAATCTTGGGGGGAATCAAGACCTGATTCATTTCCAAGGGCTGGTTATTCAAGGATTTGATTAGCATTTTGGTTGCATCATAACCAATTGTATAAGTTGGAAAATCAATCGAGGTTAATTGAGGCGTAATCAGCTGCGCAGTAGTTTCGGTGGAAATGGATATCACCGAAACATCATCAGGTACATGGCGATTGATTTCCCTTAAAGCTCGGATAATTCCAACAGTAACGGGGCCTTGGATCGTTACAATCGCGGTTAACAGGGGATTATCCTTATACATCTTGAGTGTTGCATCGCGCATATCAGATGCAGTCATTTTTGTTTCGATATATGGGGATGAAAGATTGTACTTTTCCTGAGCCCTCTGAAATCCACGCAAGGACCGTATAGCTGGTCCAAAACCCTTTTCTCTGATTTCTTCAGGAAAAGTGATAAATCCAATCTCTTTATGATTTTTCTCAATTAGGTAATCAAAAGCAGCAATAATACTATTTTCGAAATCGAGATCGATGAAATTTAATCCAACATTGTCTGAGCAATGTCCGATCATAACAAAGGGGAAGTTGTTTTCCTTGAGAGCTTTTACTCGCCAATCATCCATAAGGATTTCCATTAAGATGACTCCATCTACTTGAGCTGAACGATACAATCCTAGTAAATCGTTCTCAGATAAGGCTGACGTAATCAGATTGAAGAAATAATTTTCCTCTCCTGCTGCAATCGATGCTCCCATAAAGAATTCCATCTCCAACTGTGAAATATACATATAGTCGAGAGGGTTTAATAGGGCGATAGTGCGAGTCGTACCAGCTGCTAAGCGCTGTGCTTGAGAATGCGGGCGATATCCAAGCTCATTAATGACCTGTATTACTCGCTGTCGAGTTTTATCAGAAACATCGGGTTTATCGTTGAGAATGCGAGATACGGTGGATACCGATACGCCGGCAGTGCGGGCAACATCGGCAATTGTAATTTCAGTAGAGTATGGCATACGGTAATTATATCTCAAAGATTATTGTTCCGGTAGCGCTACCGAATAGAGTATCACGGCAAAGTTAATTTGTCAACATCTCGAGATATCGTTGTGTTTATTGTTGATATTTCCATCAAGTAGAGAATCAATTATTCGATCTTTCCAAGTAAGTGAATTCGCAAAATAAGAGAAAACATTGCCGATAACAGCACATTTATTATTATATGGGGGATTAGTTTGAGATATGTATTTGGCGCGCAAAAATTATATGATATGACCATCGGGCTTGACAAAAGACTAATTAATATGCTATTATTCCGGGAGCGCTACCGGTAGCGCTCCCGAATATTGTAAGTATTTCCAAAAAGAAATGCCTATGAGCCAAATTAACTTATCCGCAAATTTTCTCAATGATTTTGTCAAAATGAACTCAACAGAGCTAGGCGATGAAATATTCATTGCCGCTCACCCGGTTGAGGTCATAATAGAAAATGATACGGTCGTAATAAAAGTTGCATTCGTTCCCCAATTTAGTGATTTGATTCGACCAGATTTAAGTAAACCAACGGAATACCACAACTTAATTGTTAGGGCATATGGGGAAAACACAATCCGGATAACTCTCTCTCTATTAAATCAAATTCCTGATGATTCAAAAGACCCAATGCTCTTGATGGACAATGAAATGCTTCAACAACCTTTAAGCGTGAGAGAGAGCGATGGGAATTGGGAAATTTTCGATCATCGGAAAAGAACAAGATTTCGATTATCAACGCAACGCCCTCCGATCCATTTCTGGAGTGATCAACAACCGCCCCCACAAGATATGTTTAGTGGAGTGGTTATTCCAGATGGAAAAACAGAAATACCTTTCCATAGCTATGATATTTTCTTTGATGGACAGATGGAATCTGGGAGCATGGGGTATATTAAAAATAACGCAGAATATAGCCGCATTTTTTATTCTCTTTATGCTCGAAACGATGAGAAATTTGTTGGAACTGGGGAACGTTTTGCCAGAATGAATCTCGCTGGAAAAACTATTAGATTGGAAAATACCGATGCAATGGGGGTAAACAGTCCACGAGTTTACAAAAACATACCCTTTTATATATCAAACAAGCTATACGGATTGCTAATACTGACATCATCTCACGTATCATTGTCTCTCGCAGATATTTCTACTCGGTCTGCTCAGGGTTTGGTCGAAAGTGATTGTCTCGATTTGTTTTTTATTGGGGGTGATTGTCCAGAATCGATTATAAAGAGTTACCGTTCCTTGACTGGATTCCCCCAGGATGTGCCACTATGGTCTTACGGTACTTGGATGAGCCGCATGACTTACTTTTCAGCAGATGAAACTCATCAAATTGTTGACCGTCTGATCGAGGAAGATATTCCCTGCGATGTCATCCATTTGGACACAGGCTGGTTTAGGAAAGATTGGAAATGTGAGTGGGAATTCAATCCGGAGCGTTTTCCCGATCCACAAGAATATATAAAGCAGATGAGGGATAAAGGAATCCGCATAACGCTTTGGCAGTTACCCAGCGTTGAAATTGGAACAAAATATTTTGAACTAGCAAAAAGACGAAAATATATTGCCGTAGACGAATCTATCACCGATGAAGAAACTGAGATAAGAGATATTGGCAAACACCATGTCATTGATTTCACAAATCCTGAAGCGCTTGCCTGGTATCAAGGATTACTTTCAGATCTTTTGGAAATGGGAATAGCTGCGATCAAGACCGATTTCGGGGAAATCATCAATATGTACGGTCAATATCACGCGATGTCCGCAGAGAAATTGCATAACATGTATGGGCTGCTATACCAACGCGCTGCATATGAAATTACTGAAAAAGTGACCAAGGAACCCATTATTTGGGCACGAACAGGATGGGTTGGCTGTCAACGTTTCCCCGTTCACTGGGGGGGTGATGCTGCGAGTACATGGGATGGCTTGGCGGGTAGTCTGAGAGGGGGGTTACATATTGGTTTGTCTGGGTTTGCATTTTGGAGTCACGACGTGGGCGGTTTCCATGGATTGCCTGATTTCATGAACAATCGGCCATCGGATGTTCTTTATGTCCGATGGTCCCAATTGGGTGTTTTTTCCTCGCATCTCCGCTATCATGGGACATCTGCTCGTGAGCCGTATGAATATCCTGCGGTCGCAGATATCGTACGACAGTGGCTCAAATTACGATACGCGTTGATCCCATATCTAATGGAGCAAGGCAAGATTGCTTGCCGAACTGGGTATCCCGTTTTGCGTGCATTAATTTTCCACCACGCAGATGACCCTTTTTGTTGGGAAATTGATGATCAGTTTTACTTTGGGGATAGCTTTATGGTTGCCCCCATCATGAACCCTGATAATGTTCGTGATGTGTATTTACCACCGGGGACATGGGTTGATTTCTGGACCGGAGAAATCCTTGAAGGCCCCCAGTTTCTAAAACAAGTTAGATACCCTTTAGACCGGATTCCCGTTTATGTCCCCCTTGGTGCAGAGGTGCCAATATACCCGTTGGCTGTCCAATCGACAAATGAAATGGATCAATCGAAGATTATGAACCTAAAATTTAACGAAAATTATATCGGTCTGAATAGATCAGTCCTGGGTGGATTGGTCCGACTGTAGTTGATGTACACAGAAAGGAGGTACATGGAAATACTCATACTTCAATCCTATATCTTAGGTCAAATAGGCAATGAGTAAACATAGTGTTGACGCAAAGGAATATAATCATAAGAAGGAGAAAACTATGTATAAGAAAGCTTTAAGAATGTTTATCATCTTCCTAGTAGTTACGCTTTTGGTGACGGCTGTTTCGCCCGTTGTAGCTGAAACTCCTGGAGAAGAGGAACCAGTTACTCCTAACGCTGAAGGCACAATCACGATAAAACATCTTGCGGCTGGATCTGAAGGAGATGTGTTCCAGGCTGTTGTTGCACGAGGGGCGCAAGACGCTGCAGACATGTTTGGCGTTGAGTATGAAACTATTTACGGCGACGCATATTCTTGTGATGTTTATATGCAGCAAATGAGAGAGGCCATTGCCGCTCAACCTGACGCAATTATGTTCATGCCCTATTGTGGCGTTGAAGCGTCTGAGCCCCTGGTCAAGGAAGCTGTAGAAGCGGGGATCATTGTAACCTTTCTCGTTGTTGATGCGCCAGATCTCAGGTTGAAATATAACGCTGGGTATGCGGGCCCTGATCTTTATAACTGGGGGTTTAATTATGGATTAAAAGCCGCGCAGACTTTTGGTCTTGTTGAAGGGGACAAGGCGATTGTATTTGGCGCTTGGGGTTACGAGCATGCGATCCGCGAGCAGGGGGTCGCTGATGGCCTTGAAGGGTTAGGAGTGATTATCGATAAAGTTTCTGCTGTCGAAGGCTCATCAGAAAATCCTGAATTGCTTACACCAGTGATCACTGGTGCATTTTTACGAAATCCGGACACGAAAATAATCGTTTTCGCTGGATCTCAGCAATTAGGCCATGCAGATATGTACATGGAAGCCGTTGATAAAGCTCCGGGTGATGTGGCCATCATCGGTTTTGATATGAGCCCAGAAGTAGTAGAGATGTTCAGATCTGGTTGGGTACAGATGACTGCTGACCAGCAACCCTATCTTGAAGGGTTTATCCCCGTTATGAATATCGCACAAAGAATCATGTATGGATTTGCTCCCCTCGTTGTTGATACGGGTGGGGGGCTGATCGATGAGTCAAATTGGGAATTAGTTGCTGAATTGGCTACCGATGGTATCCGCTAATTTTCGCGAGGAGGCGGTAGCTCTTCTCTGAAGAAGAGCTACCGCCCCACACAATAAGTATTATAGTTGACCTTTCAAAATTCAATAAGAGGTTTTCTATGGGTGCTCTGAAAAGATTCTATGGGAAGTATTCTCTTGAGGTCTTGGTAAGTATTACCTTTACCATCATTATGCTTTCCTTCATCATCGCAAGCCCACAAGTGTTTTTTAATAGCATGATCTATATTGCAGTGTTTTCGATATTGGGCATGCTAATTCTATTAACGGTTTCCAATGCATTTGTAGTAATTTGTGGCGAAATCGACTTGTCTTTTCCGTCTGTATTAGGAATTGGGGCATGGGTTTTTGCCATTGTTGTTAGCAAAGAAATCAGTCCCTTTTTTGCATTATTTTGTGCAGTTGCTGTTGGTGCATTAGCAGGTTTTCTAAATGGGATATTAGTTACGAAATTAAAGTTATCATCACTTATAACAACTTTGGCCTTAATGTACTTATTTCGAGGGTTCTTATTTTTAGTAAATGGAAATCAGACTATCACATTGGTTTTTCTCAAGGAAACTCTATTTGCGAACATTTTTGTAGGAAAAGTGGGGAAAATCCCAGCACAATTGTTTTGGGGTTTGGGCTATGCTATTATCATGGGATTCATCTTAAATCGTCACAAATTTGGCGGCTATATTGGGTTTGTAGGTGACAATCCAATCAGCGCTAGAGAGATGGGGATCAACGTAGATAGAGTAAAGATACAAACCTTTATGCTCGCTAGCGCAAGTGCGGCTTTTGGGGGTGTCATCCTGGCATTGCTGAATAATATCTTTCGACCTACATTAGGGGATGGGTATTTAATGATTGTATTGGCCTCAGTTTTTGTGGGTGGAACTCCTACTTGGGGTGGAGTTGGTACTGTATTTGGAGCTGTGTTGGGTGCTAGCATTATGGCCTTTTTGGAGACTGGCATTGTCGCTGCTGGTCTGACTGGGTACTCAACCCAGTTCTTTTTTGGCTTAATTATTATCTTATCCACAATATCACACCGCTTTTCTAAAGTAAAAAAAATTAGCTGACAGCTGTTGTTTGTTACTAGGAGAGAAAAATATATGAGTGATTATTCGGACAATTTATTTGTAGCTGAAGGGATAGGGAAATCTTTCGGAAGTGTGAAAGCACTTGATGGTGTAAACATTCAAATTGGCACCAACGAAGTGGTTGGTTTGATTGGTGATAATGGTGCCGGAAAATCCACTCTGATCAAGATTCTGACAGGAGTCGAGCAAATGGATTTGGGGGATCTTTATTGGAAAGGTGAAAAAATTCATTCTTATTCTCCAAGATTGGCAAAAGAACTTGGAATTGTGACTGTATTTCAAGATCGGGCACTGAGTGAGCAGCATCCAATATGGCGCAATATATTCATGGGACGGGAAATAACCAATTCTTTGGGTTTTATCAAGGTTAGGGAGCAAAAGCAGGAGACTCTCAACCTGATGAAATCCAGAATGAGGTTCACCTCGCAGTTAATCAATGAGGATAGCGTGGTGGGATATCTCTCTGGTGGCGAGAAACAAGGGGTTGCTATCTCGCGCGCATTACATTTTGATGCCGAATTGATCATTTTAGATGAACCCACGACAGCTTTATCGGTTGGAGAAACTTCAAAAGTATTAGATTTTATATCTGAGATAAAAAATAACGGCAAATCCTGTATTGTCATTACACATAATATGCACCATGTTTATCAAGTCGCTGATCGAATGATAATTCTAGATCGGGGGAAAGTGGTTACTACGTTTGATAAAGAGAAGCTCACATTAGATGAGATCGAAAACAGTATGCGACAAATTGCCGAGACCGGGAAAGTGGCCAATGAGAACTAATAATGTGAATAGTATGTTGATACGCTAGTAGATCAATATAATCTAGGCCTTGTTTTGCCAAGTGTAGGGTAGAACAAATATATGCAATATGAATACTGATACACAAAATATCTCTGCACTGAAACATGAAGCGACTCAGGGATTTAAGAGATTTTGGAGCGCTTTTTGGATGAAGTATTCTGGGGCGGGTCGTTATGGAGGTATTGCTGCTCGTTTGGCTGAGTTGGCCGTTCCGCCCCTGTTTGGTCGCATGTGCCTTGCGATGTATCATCACAAGGGCTATATCTCGCCGCGCGTTATTATCAATCGCAAATCTGAATTACGTTTGGGTGATTTTAGTTATATCGGCGATGGCAACAAATTTTTTTTGGAGAGTGGGTGTCCGGTAGAAACGGGGAAGTACACACTGATCAAGTTTGATAACTGCTTTTATACTGGAAATGGTGGGAAGATCATATTGCACGATTATGTGGATATCCAGCACAACAGCATATTTGCGTCCACCCTGGCACCGATTGAGATTGGAAAATATTGCATGATAGGTGCGTATACCAATTTCTTTACCTACAACCATGGTATGCACCCCGACCTGCCGATGGCCATGCAGCCATTAGAAACCCGTGGTGGCATCAAGGTAGAAGATGATGTCTGGATTGGGGTTAATTGCTCAGTGATGGGAGGTATTACCATTGGCAAAGGCGCCATCATAGGGAGTGGATCCGTTGTAATTAAAGATATTCCAGCTTTTGCAATAGCAGGCGGCTCTCCGGCAAAAGTAATTAAGTTTAGGCAAGAAAATTAACTGATTTGCCCCGATAGCATGGCAAGAGATCAAACCAAGTTTTCAGATAGGCAAGTGTTGAATTTGGCTCAAAACACTATTAAACGCGAGAGTCAAGCTTTGCTGTCACTCAATCAGCAATTAGAAAGAAGTTTTTCTCAAGCTGCGCGAATAATGTTGAATTGTGATGGACATATTTTGACGACTGGGGCAGGAACATCCAACCCAATTGCCGCTCGTTTTGCCCACCTGTTATCGTGTTGTGGAGCACCAGCACTCTTCATTCATCCGGGGGACAGCCAACATGGACTCTCTGGAGCAGTGACGAATAAGGATATATTGGTAGCAATCTCCAAAGGTGGAGAGACCACTGAAGTCAATCACCTGGCTCGTATCGGTAAATCTCGGGGTGCCTGTTTAATTAGTATCTTGGAAAAATCAGATTCTACGCTGGGTAATTTGAGCGACATCATTTTATGTGTCAAAGCGCCTGCAAATATTGATCCATATGGTCTGATTGCAACAGGCAGTTCTCTGTTCAATGCTGCTCTTTGCGATGCGCTGTGTGTAGTGCAATTAGAACTACGAGGGTATTCCAAAGAGAAGTTTGGTGAAACTCATCCTGGTGGAGCTGTAGGTATCAGGTTAGAGGAGAAATGAAGATGAAAACTATTCTGTGTTATGGGGATTCAAATACCTGGGGTTGGGTTCCAGGAACTGGGGAACGCTTTCCAAAAGCCGAACGTTGGCCAGGCGTACTCCAAGATCAATTGGGGGATGAGTTCGAGGTAATTGAAGAAGGTCTTCCTGGGAGGACGACTGTTTGGGATGATCCCATCGAAGGATATAAGAATGGTAAAGAATATCTAATCCCATGCCTGGAATCTCATAAGCCACTCGATTTAGTCATCATCATGTTAGGGACAAATGATCTCAAGGTGCGATTCTCTTTATCAGCATATGATATATCTGAAGGTGTAAATGTTCTTGCCAAAATTGTACAGAAATGTGAAGTTGGCCCTAGTGGTAACTCCCCCCAGCTACTTATTTTAGTCCCGCCACCATTGGGCAGGCTATCGGGAGAGGGCATCGAAATATGTGAGGGTGGTGAAGAAAAATCAAAATTATTTTCTCATCACTATCAGAGAGTTGCAGAATTACTAGGTTGTCCATATTTCGACACGTCCAAAGTTATTAAAATGAGCGACATTGATGGTGGACATATTGAAAGTAGCGAGCACAAAAAGTTAGGGGTCGCCGTTGCTGAGATAGTAAGTGAATTATTGTAGGGGGTGTTTGTTTGAGAGCAGCTTTTTTGGTATCGAAAGAAAAATTCGAGATACGAGAGATTCCTGATCCCGCTTTCCTTGATGACGGGCTGTTGATGAAAGTGGAAGTCTGTGGGATCTGCGGGGGCGACGTGCGCCGTTGGAAAGCTGGAGAATCTCATGGTTCCAGCAATGTGATTTTAGGACATGAAGTCACTGGAATCGTCGAAGCGGTCGGATCAGAAGTTAACAGCTTCAATCCCGGCGACAAATTGGCAATCGCACCGGATATCCACTGCGGCACTTGTTATTTTTGTCAGCGGGCTATGTACAACTTGTGTGATCAATTGAAGTTGATTGGGATTTCCCCAGAATTTCCCGGTGGCTATGCTGAAAAATTAGCTTTGCCGGGAGAAGTGTTGAGAAACGGCATCGTACATTCTATTCCGGATAGCCTGTCGCTGACTGACGCAGCCCTCTCGGAACCCTGTAGTTCGGTGTTGGCCACCCACGAGAAGGTAGGTACCAGTTTCGGAGATATGGTGGTGATTTTGGGGGCTGGCCCCATGGGCTGCCTGCTGGTGACGGTTGCCAAAGCTCGTGGCGCGAGCGTCATTGTCTCGGAGCCAGTGGCAGACCGCCGGAAGATGATCCAGCCCTTCGGCCCAGATAGCGTCATTGACCCCTTCAACCAGGATTTGGATGCCTATATACGAGATGTCACAGCGGGTGTCGGCGCTGATATCGTCATCTGTGCTAACCCGGTCGCTGCCACCCAAACGCAAGCTGTGGAGATCGTGCGCAAGGCTGGGAAGGTAGTGCTGTTTGGCGGTCTACCAGAACCGATGACTACCGTCGATGGCAACAAGATCCATTACGGCGAAGTTGAATTTATCGGCTCTTTTTCTTATCACCCCTCATTCCATAAATTAGCTTTAGATGTCCTCGAACGGGGCATTATCCCCATCGAGCACATGATCACCCATAATTTCAGCTTGGACGAGATCGATCAGGCGTTTGAGATCTGTGCTCGGGGGGTAGCTGTCAAAGCCATTATCAAACCTGCATAGCAAACAACGGAAGTATCTATGATTGGACTGAATCAAGAATTAGCACAGCGAGAAGCGGACGGTAAACCGGTTAGGGTCGGCCTGGTAGGTGCCGGGCAAATGGGCACAGATGCAGTTGCCACTACCAAGATGATGAAAGGCATCGAGGTGGTGATCACTGCCGATATCAACGTTGAACGGGCCATTGAAAGTTATGCCATCGCCCAGATCGATGCCGACGTCGTAGTTGCTGAGACAACGGCTGAAGCCGATGCCGCCGTAGCAGCTGGTAAACGCGTGGCCACCCAGGACTACCGCGTCATCACGGATATGTGTGAGATCGATGTCATGCTGGAATCCACTGGGGTGCCAGATGTGGGGACTAAGGCATCCTTACGATCAGCGCGTGCCGGACAAGATATTGCCAATATGAACGTTGAGACCGATATCACTGTTGGCCCCATCTTAAACTGGTATGCGAAGCAAAAAGGCGTGCTCTACGCCTTGGCAGCCGGGGATGAACCAGCCGCCTGCATGGAACTTTATGACCTGGCTGAATCCATGGGTTTCACAATCGTTGCCGCTGGTAAGGGCAAGAACAACCCCCTCAATCGACAAGAAGTGCCCACCGATCCGGCAATTCAGGCAGAAGCCGCTCGCAGAGGTTTGAACCCATACATGCTGGTGGAGTTTGTGGATGGTTCTAAGACGATGATCGAAATGGCAGCTGTGGCCAACGCTACTGGATTGGTGCCCGATGTGCGCGGCATGCATGGCCCGGAGACTGACCGTGATCACTTGCATGAAACTTTCGCACTCAAAGAGGATGGCGGCGTTCTAAACAAATTTGGGGTTGTTGATTATGGCGTTGGTCGGGTTGCTCCTGGTGTGTTCTTAATTGTGCGTACTGATCATCCTCGTTTGCGTGAAGCCCTGGTGCTGCGTGATATGGGCGATGGGCCTTATTACACGCTGTTCCGGCCTTTCCACTTATGCAGCATCGAGGTGCCACTGACCTGCGCTATGCTGAACATTCGCAAAAAATCCAATATGGTGCCCCTGGATCGTCTTGCAGCAGAGGTCTTTGCCGTGGCCAAACGTGATCTGCAGCCGGGGGACGAGTTGGATGGCATCGGCGGTACTGCCTTTTACAGCCTGATCGATACCTACGAAATTGCCAGAGAAGAAGATTTGCTGCCCATCGGCTTAGCCAATGGCGCCAGGGTGATCCAACCGGTCGAAATTGACACTCCCATCACACGCGCTGATATAGAAATTCAACCCTCTACAGTTTACAGCCTGCGCCAGCTTCAGGATCAGTGGATGGCAGACATTATTAAAGATAATGAATTACTCAGAGCCATTGATGACCTGGCTGTTGATTGATAACTGAGAATATAAGAGGAGACGTGCAATGCGAATAATAGATGAAACCCCTACCTTTGGCCTGATTGTTGGCACCAGAGGGTTTTTCAATGCCCAATTGGCTGTCGGCGTACGTTCCGGATTGATCAAAGCTTTGGAAGAGATGGGTTTTGATTATGTCATCACCCCAGAAGATGCCACTCCCCGCGGCGCCATCGAAACCCGCGAGCATGCCAGCATATGCGCTGAACATTTCAAGAAGCATTCCGAAGAAATCGATGGCATCATCATCGCTCTACCCAATTTCGGCGATGAGATTGGTGTGGTCGAGACTCTTAACCAGGCCAAATTGAACGTACCAGTATTAGTTCAGGCCTGCGATGATGAGTTGGGTCAGCTCTCCGCTGACAAGCGCCGGGATGCTTTCTGCGGCAAGATTTCGGTCTGCAATAATTTGTATCAATATGGCATTCCTTTTACCAACACCAGCTATCATACGTATCCCATCGATGGCCAGGAATTCCGCCAGGATCTAGATTATTTCGCCCGCGTCTGCCGGGTGGTCAAGGGGCTGCGCTCCGCCCGCATTGGCGCGATTGGCGCCCGACCGGCGGCCTTCAACACCGTGCGGTACAGCGAGAAGCTGCTTCAGGCCAGTGGGATTACCGTGGTTCCGGTTGATCTCTCCGAGATCATCGCCGGAGCGCAAGCTACTGATGCTTCCGCTTCGGCCGTGAAAGAGAAACTTGACGCAATCAAAGCCTACGGCACCATCCCCGACCATATCTTCGAAGAGAATATCATCAAGCAGGCCAAGCTCTCCGTGATTCTCGATCGCTGGATGGATGAGAATGACTGCCAGGCCAGCGCTATTGAGTGCTGGGATTCGATCCAGAAGAACTACGGCTGCGCCACCTGTGTTTCTATGGCCATGATGGGCGACCGCTTCAAGCCCAGCGCCTGTGAGGTCGATGTTGCCGGAGCTGTTTCCATGTATGCATTATTGCTGGCATCTGGCAATCCACCCTCCTTCCAGGATTGGAACAATAACTACGGTGAAGATCGCGATATGTGCATCAACACTCACTGTGGCAACTTCCCTCGGGATTTCTTGCAGGTGGATGTGGAAGTCTCCAATCTGGATGTCTTGGGTGCTGCTTTGGGGCCGGAGAAATGCTTCGGAGCGATCAAAGGTCAGGCAGCCCCTGGCCCGATGACCTTCTTCCGTATGTCCACTGACGACACAAAAGGTGTGATTAAGTCCTACGTTGGCGAAGGTGAGATCACGGCTGATTCCGCGACCAATTTCCAGGGTAGCACAGCTGTCTTGCGTGTCCAGAAACTGCAGCAGATGATGGATTATGTCTGCAAAAACGGTTTTGAGCACCATGTGGCTGTCAGCCGGGGTCATTATGCCAAGGTTCTGACGGAAGCGATCGAATCCTATTTAGGGTGGGAGCTCTACTCGCATTAGAAATTCAAAGCTGGTACGATGGCACTCTTAGGGCTTGATATTGGGACGACGGGATGTAAGGCAATCATCTTTAATGAAGATGGTGACCTGCTGGCTACCTCTGTACGCGAATATCCTGTAAATATTCCACAACCTAAATGGGCCGAACAAGATATCGAATTGGTGTGGACTCTAGCTAAGAATGCAATTCGAGAGAGCGTAGTTTCTGCTGGCACCCATGATATTGCGGCTATCAGTTTTTCAGTTCATGGAGAAGCCGTCACGCCAGTGGATAAGAACGGGAATGCTCTCAGGCCTACAATCCTGGGCATGGACACGCGCACAGATGAGCAGAACGACTGGCTGCGCCAGCGTTTTGGAGAGCGAGAGTTGTTCAACCAAACAGGAATGCCCATCCACACCATCAATACCTTACCGAAACTGCTGTGGATTAAGCAGAATGAACCGGAAATTTGGGCCCAAGCTGACAAATTTTTATTGATGGAAGATTATTTGATCTATAAGATGACGGGTCAAGCTGTGATCAGTGATTGCCTGGCTTCCCGGACTCAATTGTTTGATCTTCATGAGAGAAACTGGTCGAATGAGATCCTTTCAGCTATAGCGCTGGACCCCAAGCATCTGTCTCAGATAATGCCCTCGGGAACAGCGATTGGCGAATTATCCTCCGAGTTGGTTGCCGAGATAGGGCTGGCGCGTGCTCCCCTAGTGGTTACCGGCGGTCACGACCAGGCCTGCGGCGCCTTGGGAGTTGGCCTAACCCAACCGGGTTTGGCGATGGTTTCTACTGGAACAGCCGAAGTTGTCGAAGTGGCACTTCCATCACCAACGATAAACCAAACTTTGTTTGAAGGCAACATCTCGGTTTATAAGCATGTTGTGCCTGATTTGTTCCTGGCGATGACCCTCAACCACTCCGGGGGCATGACCCTGCGCTGGTTCCGGGATGAATTCTGTGAACCACAAATGGAGGTTGCAGCTCAGAGTGGAGAAGATGCCTATGATTTAATGTTGCAAAATGCCCCCAAAAGCCCGTCCAGTTTGTTGCTCTTACCGCATTTCTCCGGCAGTGGGACCCCTACTTTCGATACCGCTTCAAAAGGCGCGGTACTGGGGCTCACCTTTGGGACTAGGCGAGCTGAAATCGCCAAGGCCATCCTTGAAGGTTTGACTTTTGAACTTCGCGTAAACCTCGATCTGCTCTTGAATGGCGGCGTCCAGATTGATGTACTCCGTGCTATCGGGGGCGGCGCAAAATCTCCTTTGTGGTTACAGCTGAAGGCAGATATTACCGGAATCCCGGTGGTTGTGCCAAAGGTCACAGAGGCAGCAGGATTGGGCGCTGCATTGTTAGCAGGAGTAGGCGTCAATAGCTTTCCCAGTCTGGCTGAAGCTGCAACGCGCTTTCTGCAATTTGACCGAGAATATCATCCTGACCCCGAAAGCCAGATAGCATACAACCACTTATTTAATCTATATGAGGAAATATATCCAGCGATTTCTCCAATAACACAGAAGATTCAATAAATAATTCTCAGCTATTTCTACATATTTCTTTGTCTCCTATAAAAGCGATCCCCATCACAACGCATGATGGGGATCGCTGAGTTTGGGAGAAACTGCTCTTTTCATTCATGCATTTTTTTTGGGTGATGTTCGAACACTCATGTATGGTGGAATGGATAAAACATGTAAAAACAAACCGAGTTATAGACCGTCGGGTTAGCTCAATGCACAAGTTTTTCCATATTAGGTACCTTCTACCAGACAGTGACTCATAACCCGAAGGTCCCAGGTTCGATTTGATTAAACGATATACGCCTTATAAGGCGTATATCGTTTAATTCTCTCGTTTGATAATGACTCCTTACACGGGGAGAAGTACGATTGTTCTAGTTATTGCTTGATAGAATTGAAGCACATTTTAACGAATAAAGCTGCTCGATGGGTGCAGTAATCACTCTAGAATGTCTTGGAAGTGGTTCTGATGGGTTCTGTCTCCCTATATCTGCTTCGGGTGCGCAAGGCGCACACCCCCGACGGGACCGCCTGAGGTAAATTCAATAGGACAGAAAGTTCGGGAATGAAATATGGTCTCCGAGTCTTTTTGTATATTTGGAATGCTCAAATTAAACGCTACATTTAAGTGAAAATGCGCAATTAAATGCGCTTGCCTGTACTCCCTGTGCTGCAAGCACCTGTCCGGGTATAATAACCTCGTTAGCATGAGCCGTATCGGAAACTGTTCGACCATGCTGCTTTATAGAGTTTCTTAAACCCTTTCCAATCGACTTGGTGCATGCTTTTAAAATTCGCCGAGAAGCCAGTATCGCCACTTTTGGCTATATCGGAGGATTTTGCACTCCCATCTGAACCCGAAAGTTAATCAACAGTGTTTGCCATCACTCTCACCCCCGCCGCCCTCAGTTATCTAACCCAATTTATCGTTTCACTTACAATTAGTGGTTTCCTGGTTTGCCGGTTGTGGCAGTTTCGCGATAATCTTCAACTCAGATTGCTAATTGGTTTCTTCATCCCGGTGACCGCCTTCATCGGCCTGCTGTTCCTCGACGCGGCCCTATCACCCTACCCGCGTTTATTTGCAGTATATGCCGAGAACACCATCTTGGCACTGGCTTTGGTCTTCCTGATCCAGTTCGCCTACCGCTTTCCCCACAAGGATCCCCAACATCTTTTAGAAACCCGGCTTGCCCTGATAACCAGCCTGGCCTATTTGCTGTGGGAAGGCGGCTTCATGGTTTATCGCTACGCTGCTCTGTTTGGGCCTGAGACTGTATACTTCCGCCCTTATTTTTCTGCTTATGCCAATGCCGTTGTCTTGCTGTGGGCACCGCTTGCGTTTGCCCGCCAAAGTATTGCTGCCGACACCCGTTCAGTGAGTTGGCCTCGCAAATTATGGCAACCAGAAGGTAAGGGTGCCCGTGGCGCCCGTACTTTTGTTCTTGTCTTCGGAATCATCTTCGTTTTGGGATTGATCAATATCTTACGGATTTTTAACCTCTCGACTACCTTCTATAGCGCGGCTATGTCGGTGGGGATTCTGGTTTCTTTGTGGCTGTTTTCGACTAACTACATTCGTTTTATTCCTGGCAGGGTTGGTGTTCAGATGAAAGTGTTGGTGCCTTCTCTGACGATCTTCCTGGCCTTGCTGGGGTTGGCTGGTTGGTTCATCGCTCCGCCCTATATTTCCACTTTTCAACCCAATCTGGCAGACCATCAGACCCTAAGGTTTTCGCCGATTAGTGCCGAAGGTTATGATTTCACCGAGGTGGAATTTAATTTCGAGACCGACTTTGGTGAGAGAATCTATGTCCAACCCCATAATGAAAACCGAAATTACGAAATCGATTTCAAATTTCCTTTTTACGGTCAAATCTACACAGATATCTTTATCACCAATTCGGGGACGATTAGCCTGGGTGAACCTTTCTGGCAGCCCAATATGCAGGCTTGCTGCGCCACCTTCCCGGCCATCTTCCCCTTGATGCTCGATCTGGATCCCAACCCGCCCCCTGATGCTGGTGGTGGACTGTACGTTCGCGCCGACGCTGAAACGGAGCGGGTAATCATCACCTGGAATCATTTATCGGCTATTTATAAACCCGCGGCTGTTTTCACGTTTCAGGCCGTTCTCTACTCAGATGGGGTGATAGAGTTCACCTACAATGGTCTGCCATTACCTTTTACTTTTGATCCTGATGCGACTCCCTCGGTCAACCCCTGGATACGTGGGATTGTGCCTGGGCGCGGGGAATGTCTGCATGACAGCTCAAGCTCCTTACCATTTTATTGCGAACCTGATCAATTGGCGATCATCGATAACTATCAATCAGCCTTCCGCCTCCATCTCCATGAGTTTATGTTACCCCTGGCAGAGGCCATACTGGGAGGAAGTTTGCTCCTGGTGGTTGGATTGCCGCTCTTGCTACGCAACTTTGTTATACAGCCTTTGAGGAGCTTGACAGCCAATGTGCGCAAACTGGATGATGGGAATCGGATCACGGAACTCCCGCCCCAGTATGAGGATGAGATCGATTATTTGACGGGGGCTTTTAATACCCTGTCTGCCCGGCTGGATGAGGGGTTGAATTCCATCGGGGATGGGGATGAATTTTCACAGTCCGTCGAAGGTGATGGCTTATCGCCGCGCCAATGGCAGGTTTTAGAGAAGGTGGCTGAAGGCTACAGCTATAAAGAAACTGGCGAAGCCTTGTTTATTACTGAACGCACGGTCAAATACCATATGGGGAAAATTTTAACCACCCTAAATTTGAAAAATAAACGCGAAGCGGTCCGTTATTTTAGGGGAAAACTGCACGAAAATTCAAAGACTGTACCTTAAGTCCAGTTTCAATTGGGGAAAAATATTGTATAAAATGACACTAACGTACTTATTATGTGCTATTTTGTACCCAATTCAAAAGCTCCAATAAAAATACATACAAAGATCTTCTCCGTTGAACACTCTATCAAAACCGAACTACATCATGCTACGAACCAATAGCCAGTATCGCAGATTGATTGCGGTGTGTTTGCGCGTTTGCATGATGGTTGTTCTGGTATTTGCCCTGGCGTTCTCATTGACATCGGTTGTTTATGCGGATGGCACTGAGGTTGACAGCCCTGCTGCCGCTCAACCAGTTGATGATGGGGGGGCGGTTGAAACAGAGACCAGTTCCGAACTGGAGGCCCAAACGGAAACTGCCGATCCAGTGGTTGAGGCTGATCCCGTCGATGAGAAGATAGCCGATGCTGATGATGTCGAGACCGATCAACCAGAGCAGGCCGTTATGGCAGGTGAGGATGCGGTAGTAAGTATCGAAGCAGAGACCGAGGTGGATCTGGAAGCGGCGGTTGATGCTGAAATAGAAACTCAACCCGAAGAAGGCGAACTGATAAATGAAGTCGCGTCAAAGGAAGGGGAAGAAGAACCGGCAGAAGAGCCTGAAGCTCAACCTGAAACTCCGGTAGAAGAAGCAGTTGTTATTGAAGAGGAAGCTCCCGCTGAAGAAGTGTTGGACGGTGATGAGGTAGCAGAAGAACCAATTCCTGCGGAAGCGAATCCAACCCCAATCGTCCCCGATCCATATTTCTTCGTAGACGTTAAGCACAGCTACCTGCTCTCAGACGGCGACTGCGGGGGTTCGGAGAATTGCTCGGTATCCATCACGCCTATCCAGGATGCTCTCATCGCAGTCACCGGCGGCCTGACCCCCGATGATGACACCATATATATTGAAGGCGGCAGCTTC
>CAYTKR010000009.1:18702-69031 GCA_964438295.1 uncultured Anaerolineales bacterium | reverse complement strand
GTGGAAACTTCCCGCTAGGGAGCGGATAAAAATCACGGTATAGACCTGCCAGATAGCGATAGAATCCTTGGCGAAAGAAATTGCTAAAAAAATGGTTGCCAAGGCGATCAGGCTATCTGCAATCAACATGATTGTGCGGCGACTCCAGCGGTCTACCAGGGTGCCAACCAGCGGCCCTAAAACAACCCCAGGCAACATCCCCACCAGAGAGGCGGTCGCCAGCACGGTTGCCGAACGAGTTTGGACAGTCAAGTACCAAATCAAGGCAAATTGCACTAGCTGGCTACCAAAAATTGAGAGGGCTTGTCCGCTCCATATGGTGAAAAAGGGGGCTTGCCAGGGTTTGTTATCGTTGATAGAAAATTGGGTCGCCATGCGAAATCCTTTAGAAAACTGGTATGTAATAAAGTCCGAAAGTGCCGGCATTTAGGGCATCAGTACTTCAGTAACTGCGCCGTCTTTATGGAACATCACTCGGCGATTCAACCATACCACGATGATGGCTGTAATAACGAAGAAGAGAATATCCCAGGGTTGAGCATCGGGGAAAATCGGGTTCATCATCTGAAAGTGATACAGAGCGGAGATGAGCAGGCTGCCCCGTGATGCGTTGAACAAAGGCGTCAATATGACCGCAATTGCCACCACCCCAATGAAGTACGGTCCGAAATCCCAGGCACTTTGGGGCGTCCCGCTCAACAGAAATGCGGGAATATGCCAGGCACCCCAAATGCAGCCCAAGATCAAACCAGCCCAGAATGGCGAGAATTTGCGTTGTAAAAGAGGTTGAGCCAATCCGCGCCAGCCGAATTCTTCAATCGGGCCAATGAAGAGGGCCACCGCCATGGCCGGAAATGCCTGATACCAAGGAGAGAAGGGAAAAGGATCGCTAATGGAGCCTTTTATAACCGCTCCGGCATAGACCAAAGCTGGGATTCCTAAGAATAAGAAGACCCACCAGGCAGCAGGCGCGCGCCAGAGTGTCAGCCTTTGAAAGAAACCGCCCAGCCCCTTGAGCCCATATTTCCGCCAGACCAGAAATATCCCCGCAAAACCGGGGGCATAAACCGCTATTATGAAAAGTGGGTGCGTCATACTGATCTCACCGAAAAGGGCGACAATTTGGTCATAGAACAGGATGAGCAGCGCCGCGATCCCCCAGGTCAGACCGAAGGCTAACGCCAGAAATGGGAAGAGAGTTTTGGTTTTCATGGTGAATTGTTCCTTTTTAGGTTTTATCAATTAGAGACAATGATATTCAATGATCCCCCTATCAACACCGGCGGACTGGAGAGATTTGGTATGGGTCGGGTGATGAGGCCCAAACCTGGTCAGATGGTTAGTTGATATCTTCGAGTCCGACGACGGCAACCAGATTCAAAGCGGATTTAGGATCGAATGTCGCTGTATCGAATTGGTGCGCATAACACACCCAGCAACGCGTGGCATTTATGATGAAAAAAAGCCAGAACAGCCCAGATCATCATTCGGAGAATCAAAAAGCCCCATTTCCGATGATGGGGCTTTTCGATATCGAAATCACAAGACCTACTTTGAAAACTCTACTCCAAAAATCGATATCCTCGTCCGGTAACCGTATGAATAAAACGCGGGTTAGAGGCATCAGGTTCAATCTTGATTCGCAACCGGCGGATTAATTGTGCGAGACTATCGTCACGGATACCATGTGAATAGACCTCATCCTCGGGCCAGACAGCTCGAATGAGATCATCTTTTTCACAGACTTCTCCTGAGCGGGCGCGAAAGTATTCGAACAATAAGTTCTCTTTTGCGGTCAATTGCGAGGTATCAAACTCACGGGAAGAAGGTGTAGGCGATGTTTGCGGAGAAGTATCCACTCCAAAATTCAACATTGAGTCTGCAGAGTCATCGAGACCTATTGTCGAATCAGGCTGCTGGATGCCAATATTACGCCGTTTGGGTGTGGCTTTACTCATTAACCCAAACAAACTGATACCACCACCAAATAGCAGGCTAAAAAATCCAGCTGTCAGTGCCTGACCACGAGACAGGCCGAGAAATGAAGCCGCATACACATCTAAGCCTTTCGAATAAGCAACGGCTTGCCTGCTGCTACCTTGTGTTTCAGGAAGCGGTTCCCATCGAATAGATAGAGTGACCGTCAGCCGGTGGTGTCCCGGCTGCTTTGGGGTAAGCGACCAATGCCAGGTAACAGGTTTTCCTTCAGGTAAATGGTAGGCTTGCTCACCTTGCGGGGAAATATCGAATTTCACACCATCCAACCGAGCCACAGCAAAGAGGTCAAATCCATCTGGGCGTACAATGGGTACATTTTGAGTTATGGTCTGGTGTTCTGGGAATTCAGCAGTCACCGAGTAACCTGCTTCAGTAGGCAAGACTGCCAGCCGCACAACATCAGAATCCCCCAACAAGATGCGATTGGGCCACTCCAATTGGAGTGTGCGCCGCTCGACTACTGGGGTAGGAGCAGGCTCTCGTTGGGTGGGAAGCAGACTCGGTAGTGGAGTTGCAGTGTTAATATCAGCAGCTTCAAATTCTGCTGCGGGTTCCTCCGCTACTGCTGCTTCTTCGATGGTTGCTTCAGGAGACACCTCTTCCGGCGCGATCGCTGGTTGGCAGGAAACTGCTAGCAAAACGATAAAACATAGAACTATCAGAATGCAAAACCAACGTGAAGAGTTCATTATTATGGGGAAACAAATACGGTTGGATCCAGAGTCGCTTGGATACGCAAGATCTCTGCAGGCCAAAACGTGAAGCTAAGGACCACTAACGAACAGAAAATCAGCGTAAGACCCAGAATAATCAATCCGATGCGCAGTTTTTGGGGCATATCACCATAAGTATAATACAAACAATCATTTATTGAATTGAGACGGACTGGATCTCTGGAACACGCCGTGGGAATATTCAGAGAACCAGCAGACCATTTTCTAGACGTTTGTTGTGGTTGCTAGGTTCCCGGGCATTTTAACAGTGAAGGAGTAAAACATCTAACTTTTACTTTCAAAGAGATCCCCTCAGATCTGCGTTTGGAAAAAGGGTACTGCAAATGAAGACATGCTGTACCCTTTTTTGTTGTCATAACAATATCAGGGAATTATCAAACCAATATCAAGGGCAATCGAGCGCTCCAAGTTAATCTTGGAATACAAAAAAGGCGCCGAGATTTCAGACACTTTAGAACCGGAGGTTCAAACCATGAACAGGATAGTTTTCTATTGCTTATTGCCCATTTTTCTTGCCGCATGCGCAGGGATGGAAACCCCGCAGATGATCGCATCTCATTCTTTCGAAGAGCCGATCGCCATGTACCCTTCCATGCCCATTACTTACGATGCCACCATTGAATTAGGAGTAACCAATGTAGAAAAGGCTGCGAAGAAAGCCGTACAAATCGCAAGTGCTTACGAAGGTTACCTGCTCAATTCCCAAACTTGGCTTCAGGAAGGCGATAAACACATCTCCCTGACGATCATTGTGCCCGCAAATAATTTCGAGTCATTTCGGGTTCACTTGCTGCGCTTGGGAGATCTGCGATACGAGCATGTTTGGAGTGAGGATGATTCTTGGAACGGTTACTCTGAAATTACGATCCACATTCATCCCAAAGCTTCCTCCTTCTCCTCGATCTCTTTCCCAGACTGGCGGCCCATACGCACTATTCTCAATGCCTGGGAAGTCTTCGTGGCAATGTTCGGATTCTTGCTCGATATAGCTATTTGGATTGTTGTTGTGCTGGGCCCTTTTGTATTGATGGGCTGGCTGGCTCAAAAAATCATGCGACGCAAGCCAAAGTCGTAATTATTCGTGAAGTCAGCAAATTGTCAACACGATATCAAGTGCGTATCAAGGCAGATTCCGAGAAACCTCGTATCCTGATCACATACCGATCTATTCAAACTCTATCCAACACCAAAAAGGAGAA
This sequence comes from uncultured Anaerolineales bacterium, assembly GCA_964438295.1. Taxonomy (GTDB): domain Bacteria; phylum Chloroflexota; class Anaerolineae; order Anaerolineales; family UBA11858; genus NIOZ-UU35. The sequence goes on along the minus strand of CAYTKR010000009.1, from coordinate 65,100 downwards.
AAACCATGAACGCAAAACAAATCGCATTTCTAATCCTGGCCATCGCCATTTCCCTCAACGCATGTCAACCTGCAGCAGCACCCAATGAAACCACCCAAGCACCTCAGGCAATTGTCCCTGAAGACGGACCGGATGAAAAAGAAGCACACACTGAGGTGTATATTCAACCTGTTGAAGAAGCAGACGAAATTGCTGCAGAACCCCATCCATCTTATCCTACTTCACAACCATCTATCGCACAACAGCCAAATCCCACTCCGATTGCAACCATGGCTGCTCGGCAACCAGATATCGCCCCTACAGCAGCGCTGCCGCAGAATAATTACTTCGAAGGCTACGGCGTCAATCCGTTCGTTGATACCTACGAAGACCATCTTTCCACGTTCGCCCTGGATGTGGACACCGCTTCCTATAGTATTGCTCGAAGTTATGTCAATGATGGTCATCTTCCGCCAGCCGATGCAGTGCGCGTGGAGGAGTTTGTTAATTACTTCGACATGGGCTATCCTACACCACCAGAGGTTGCCTTTGGCATCTATGCCGATGGCGCTCCCACACCTTTCTACCGTGATGGCTCCTATATCCTGCGCTTTGGCGTACAAGGCTATGAAGTTCCTGAATATGCTCGCAAGCCAGCCTCGCTTACCTTTGTTATCGATATCTCCGGCTCAATGGACTTAGAGAATCGTCTGGGGTTGGTCAAGCAAGCTTTGCAAATGTTGGTAGAACGCTTGCGACCTGATGACACGGTTGCCATCGTAGTCTATGGCTCACAAGCCCGAGTAGCTCTCTACCCTACAAGAGGAAATGAACAAGATACCATCCTAAGTGCAATCTATGGCCTGCGCACAGAAGGCGCCACCAATGCTGAAGCTGGACTGCAGTTAGGCTATCAACTGGCCTGGCAGGCCTACAGGCCAGAGGCTACAAACCGGGTCATCCTGTGTTCTGATGGCGTTGCTAACGTTGGGAATACGGGTCCCGATGCCATTTTGGAAACAATTCGCCATTACGTAGAAACGGGCATTACCATGACCAGTGTGGGTTTTGGGATGGGGAATTTCAATGATGTGCTCATGGAACAGTTAGCGGATAACGGAGACGGAAACTATGCCTATGTTGATACTCTCGAAGAAGCCGAGAAACTTTTCGTCGAAGATATGACCTCCACGCTGCAAACAATTGCCTTAGACGCCAAGATCCAGGTGGATTTCAATCCTGAAGTTGTCGCCTATTACCGTCTGATCGGCTACGAAAACAGAGATATTGCCGATCAGGATTTCCGCAACGACGCTGTCGATGCTGGCGAGATCGGAGCCGGCCACAGCGCTACCGCCTTGTATGCCGTCATCTTGCACCCCGGAGCACAAGGCAGAATCGCTACAGTCCAATTGCGCTGGGAAGATCCCGATACACACCAAGTCAGCGAGATCAACGGCAACTACAACACTTGGGATGTAGTCTCCAACTTCGAGAACGCCTCACCCCGCTATCAGTTGGCCGTAGTCGCCGCCCAATATGCCGAAATCCTACGAGAGAGTCCTTGGGCAGGAGATACTACCATCTACCAACTCGTCGATCATGCTTACCGAGTTTCATCCTTATTGTGGGATGATCCTGAGATCGGCGAATTTGCCAGCCTAGTCAGTCGCGCCAGCCAGATCAAAGCGATAGGACAATAAGAGTAGGGCAGCCACACGTGAGGCGTGGCAATTTGCCCACATCACTATACAAACTTAGATTTTTTCAATTGGATAAGCCAAGAACGCGATTCAGTCAAGAATCGCGTTCTTGGGTTGGTTGGCGACATTCAAAAATATGCTTATTTGCTCATCTAACGAACGATCACCAGCAACAACCTGATGCCAATTGCTTTCAATTTCAGCTTTTTCCACGATTCTGTTTTGAATTGAGAGAGATACTTACGCAGTTTTTCGAAGGTGCGCTCCCGAGTTGCCAGTAAATTGCCTTTGATAGTTATGACAAGTTCTTTGGGTAAATTCGATTTTGAAGGTGCTACAACCAAGGTTTCGGACTCGCTCAGATATGTGGATTCACAATCAATCGTTGTATCCTGTTGGGAAACAGTCACATCTGAGGGGTTGGCAACCCCCCGAAAATGGAGTTCGAAGGTCCGTCCTCTGGGGATCAGGGACAGGTCGCCTGAGGGGAGTGATACCGTCCGCCACGCACGCGCTCACCAGTAAAAAGTCGAACCAGTTGCCCTTTGGTAGCCAGATGACCTGATGGCTAAGATCTGTTTCTGAATGAGTTGGATTATGTGATAGCCAATTACATAGTTAATCACCTGAACGCGGTTCCGGTTTCTAGAACAATCTGTCTAGATTTAATTCGCACGAAATAAGGATGTGATCTTCCAGATTCACTCTACCGGTTATGTTGATCGATAATCTAAAAAAACCAAGATTTGGATGAGATTTTCTGAGCAATCCTAGCCCTCTTCAAGCATTGTTTTTACACTGTGAACATAACTTTCGATCCGGACAAGCTATTGATCACGGCCCGCGTCTGACGATGAACATGAATATTGTTTCCACTCTCGTTGGAAACCCGAACGCCCGGTTTGCTTCCTGCGAGTTGACGCAGGCCAAATTCAGTGCGAAAGATCGCCCTATGAACCCAAAGAGCATTCGACGGGACCGCCGGGATCAGAAAGAGTCCAAACAAGCTCCAAACCAAAACTTCCAAATCAACTAGCATTCAGGTGAGCCCGCCAACCCCAGACAGTCAGGCAGCCCATGATGACCCCGCCAACCATCGCCGGACCGGGCATTGCCCAAAAGATCCCTAACCCTACGGTTTGCAAGAGCCAGGTGATCGTGTATACCAGAAGCAAAGGGGGTGTGGGCAAGTTTCGCGGGCGGATGATCAGTGTGATCAACGCTGAAACCAGCAGCCAGCCCAAATAGTTGCTCCAAGGGATGCCAAAGTAGCCGCTTGGAGTTTGCCATTCCCACAACCCCCAGGCAACCATTTGAGGATCGAGGAAAAAATCCCAGGCTGTCATGGCCAGCGCGCTGAAAAGAATAAAGGCTATTTGTTGCCACCGAAGATCAAGCCGGCTGCTCACTACCTGGGCCACTCCCCAAGATGGCGGCAACATCATCAACCAAGCAAATGAGATGAGCAATGGAACATGGAAAAACTGGGGCTGCAACGCATCCGTATAGCTGTAAAAACCAAATGGAATGCCCGTGCGGCTACCCAAGGCTTCAGCGCCCCAGCCCAATAGTATTACAAGGGCAGCTACTTTAAGGGTAGTGACGAAACCCCATGCCCCCCACAAGATCGCGATCACTGCGCTGGCCTGCACAAGCACCGCCATATTGACCGCATCGAGCATCACTTCCCACCCCAGGCTCCAATCTGCAATTGGCAAAAACACCATAGTCAGTGCCCAGAGGGTGATCAATATCGTCTGGGTGGGTGTGAGTTGGAAGAGCAGAACGCGCAGGAAATACTTATTATGCACCATCATCCAAGCTTTCGTCCTGATTGCATTCCCCTATTTCTAGAATTCTCGAGCGCGCCCTTAAGAGACTCGCGATCCGGTTATCGAGCGCAAACGGTAGATCTAGCAATCAAATCTGAAACAACACCGCCACACCAATAATCGCGAAAAAAGTACCCACGACAACTCCCCACCCATAGCGTTCTTTGAAAACCACGTAACTGATTGGCAACAGGAAAACAGGCGGCAGTGCCATTAGCGTGCTGGCAACCCCCACCTGGGTGCGCTGTATGGCCAACATCGATAACGAGACTCCCAAGAATGGTCCAAATACAGACCCAAACAAAATGAACAATAGGCCTTGGCGGTTTTTGATGACGGTTTGAACAGTCGACTTGGCCTGACCTTGAAAAATTGTAACCACCCACAAAACAACTGCGGCTGATATCATGCGAATGATATTCGCGGAGATGGGTGAAAACTCGCCCCCAAGGCCGTTTTTCGCCAGTATCAAGCCACTGGCCTGACCAACTGCACCACCCAATCCATAAAGAATGCCGCGAACATAATTTGGGTTTGAGGCCTTGTTAGCATCGTTTTGTTCCATGACCACCCAGGCAACTCCCGCTAGCGTAATGACCACACCGACGACCTGTTCCCATCGCATGCTCTCTCCCAGGAAAATCCAGGCTAAAAAGGCGGCGATAACCGGAACCAGGCTCATCATCAGCATGGAGAGACGTGGGCCAATCCATACGAAGGCCTGGAATAAGAACACATCACCCAAAACTAAACCAACCACTCCAGAAAGTCCCAGCCAAAGCCATCGAGATGGATCAGCATCGAGAGGCAATGGAATGCCCATAGTGATCCAATGGGTGATGCCCAGGAATGCGATCGCGAATAACAACCGAGTGCGGTTGAGCACCATCGAGCCAACCCGACGCCCTGCAAGCGTAAGAAAAACTGAACCAAATGAGAAGGCCAGCGATGTTCCTAGAGCAGCAAGTTCACCGATCATATGTAAGCAAAGTTGCAAGTTTCATGTTGCAAGTCGCATCTTGTGTTTATAGAGTAGACCAGTATCAGGCATGGGAGTCTCTCGCCTGTCATCCATCCCCTGATCGATTCCCCATGAATTCTTCGGCGGTGGCGTGACCAGGCTGGCTGATACCTTCACGTTTGATCACCTTCCACAGCGTCAAAAATAAGATCTTAATATCCAACCACAGCGACCAGTTATCCACATACCAAACATCCAGACGGAACTTATCTTCCCAAGAAAGCACATTGCGTCCACTGACTTGCGCCCACCCGGTGATCCCAGGCAGCACGTCATGCCGGCGAGCCTGCTCGGCAGAGTAGCGGTCCAGGTACTGAACGAGCAGAGGACGCGGCCCCACGAGACTCATTTTGCCACCCAGTACGTGAAAGAATTCTGGCAGCTCATCCAGACTGGTACCCCGCAAAAAACGTCCCAGGTAAGTCAGGCGCTGTTCGTCTGGGAGCAGTTCTCCTTTTTCGTCACGAGCTTCAGTCATCGTGCGGAATTTATATACCTTGAACAACTCCCCCTGATAGCCAGGGCGCACCTGGCTGAAGAGAATGGGTTTCCCATGAGATACTCGCACTAATATTGCCACAATGAGCATGATCGGCGAAATGATAATCAAAATGATGCTTGTGAGCAAAAGGTCGAAGATACGTTTCGAAAAGGAGATACCCGCTGGAAAAAACATGTCGAGATTTTATCATCATCGGACAGTTATGGTATGATTCTCCCCACTAAATCTCTCCCCATTGAAAGGTCTACATTTGAAGAAAACAACACTATCCAATACGTTTCCCCTTGTTCCAATGTCTGCACCTGACTTGACAACATCCGAACAAGAGGTTGTTCAGGCTGTTTTAGAAACGACGTATCTCAGCATGGGGCCGGAAACTTCTGGGTTCGAGAAATCTATTCAAAATCATACCGGCAGCAAACATGCCATTGCGGTCAGCTCAGGAACCGCCGGTCTACATTTATGTGTCCGGGCTGCGGATATCAAAGACGGAGACCTGGTAATCACGACACCTTTCTCGTTTGTAGCCTCGGCTAATGTAATGCTATTCGAACGTGCTGTACCCATTTTTGTCGATGTTGACCCCCTGACTGGTAATATTGACCCCAAACTGGTTCAACAGGCAGCCAAGGATCTGACTAAGGGGGGCGCTTCTGCAACACGATGGCTGCCCCGAAAGGGAGTCTCGGATGGAGCTGTGTTGAAAGCACTGCTTCCCGTCGATGTTTTTGGGCAACCTGCAAATATGGACCCTATTTTGGAGACAGCCCAGGAATTCGAGTTAGCTGTAATTGAAGACTCTTGCGAAGCTCTGGGTGCTGAATATAAGGACCGTCATGCCGGGACCCTGGGAGATTATGGTGTTTTCGCATTCTACCCCAACAAGCAGATCACTACCGGAGAAGGGGCCATCATCGTCACTGACGATGACCGTGCTGCGGATATGATGCGCGCCCTTCGCAACCAGGGTCGCTCCCCCGGAGATACCTGGCTGCAACATACCCACTTGGGATATAACTATCGCCTTGACGAGATGAGTGCTGCCTTGGGGCGCGTACAGATGGGCCGCATCGATGATATCCTTATGAAACGTGAACGGGTGGCCAATTGGTACGAAGATAGGTTGACCGAAATCCCAGGGATCGAAACTCCTAAAGTTGTACCCAATACAACGCGTATGAGTTGGTTTGTCTATGTGATACGCTTCACGCAGGAAATCGATCGCGATCTGGCAGCCAATATGCTTAAAGAGCGCGGCATTCCGAATCGCCCCTATTTCATCCCCATTCACTTACAGCCCTATATGGTCGAGCGCTTTGGCTACCAGGAAGGTGATTTCCCCATCACAGAGGATTTGGGTCGCCGCGGATTGGCAATTCCATTTTCCGGAATTATGGCCGAAGAGCAGGTCGAGATTGTGTGCCAGGTTATGCACGAGGTTGTCCGCACATTGACCTAATGAAATAAGATACCCCAGCTTGTAAAGGCCATAGTATAATTCCGACAAAATTTGTCCGAATAATTAGGAGATTGTTATGAATTTCGCTATGTGGCGCAAAGCCTTACAAGTGATTCCGCGCATCAGTAAGGATGAGTGGAATGAACTGGACATTATTTCGAAATGGCTGATCGCTACCCGAGCAGCCGTTCTCGTGATGACGTTTCTCTCTGCGGCCCTGGCGGGGATCTTTGCTTACCGGGCTGGGAATTTCGATCTGGGTTTGTGGCTGCTGGTTACATTTGGGTTGATCCTGGCCCATGCCACGAACAATCTGGTCAATGACTATACAGATTTTGTCCGTGGTGTCGATCAGGACAACTACTACCGAGCCCAATATGGCCCACAACCTTTAGTTCACGGATTGCTGGACAAAAAGGGGTTACTAACCTACGCCGTTGGGACAGGGCTATTGGCGGCTGCTTGCGGTGTGACTCTGATCTTCATGCGAGGGGGTTCGACGCTACTTTTCATGGGCTTGGGTGCCTTTTTTGTGCTCTTCTACACCTGGCCGTTGAAATATGTCGCCTTGGGCGAGATCGCAGTGCTTATCGTTTGGGGTCCCCTGATGATTGGCGGCGGCTATTATGTAATCACCGGTGGGTGGGATTGGAACGTGGTCATAGCCAGTCTCCCTTATGCTTTAGGAGTCACGGGGGTGATCTTTGGCAAACACATCGACAAATTCGAAGTCGATAAGGCCAAAAAGATCTACACATTACCAGTCGTACTCGGAGAGAAGCTATCGCGCTACACGGTATTGGGGATGTTGATCTTTCAATATTTGTTCACCCTCTACTTGATCTTGACGGGGTTCTTTACTGCGGTGATGCTGGTTGTCGTGCTTTCACTGCAAGTTCTCTTCCAGATTTGGCCCATGTTCCAGGCCCCCAAACCTGAAGAAAAACCCGATGATTTCCCCGACGTCTGGCCCAATTATTTTGTAGCGGCGGCATTCCAGCACAATCGGCGCTTTGGGAGCTGGTTCTTGTTGGGGTTGATCGTGGATACGGTTCTCAAACAGTTTATCTTATAAATTGAGAAACCCGGTTTCTATCACGAATTATGAAACCGGGTCTCTTCTAAACCTTAGGGGGTTTGGGATTCTCTCACAAAGATCAGCTTCGCCACTATCTGCCCATCCTCATCTTCGTAAGCGCCAATCAGCAGCGACATCCCTTCAATGAGATCTACCAATCCACTCACCTCTCCCTCACGGGAGCGGAAGTTCGTTTCTTCATCGACCAGGAAGGTCAACTCTTCCCCATTCCGGGATTGAAGGCTGACTGAATCGATCCCAATTCCTGTAATCTGCCCCAGGGCTTTGACATCATAATTTGGTAAGTCTTCTGCATCTCCAACGATCACTCGGCTTGCCATGAACACATAATCGTCTTGGGAGGACCCATAAACTACGGCGACCATATCAGGAGCCAGATCAACTAGACCTTGGATCTCACGCGCACGACTGTTGAAGTTTGTATTCTCATCGACCGCGATGGTCATTTCTTCTCCCTGGCGGGTTTGCATTGTGAACGTTCCAGCAGCAGGGATGACGACGGTGATCGTGCCAGCGTGGAGGCTTGAGTCCTGAACATTAAGACCAATAATCAGCTTGGCCAGTAGGCCGCCATCATCATTCTCGACAGCACCAACGCCAACTGACCATCCAACTTGCACATCACTCAAGCTAGCAAGTTGGCCAAAGAAACGCGTGGTATCGTCAACTGAAAAGGCCTGTTCTTCACCGGAATTGGTTTGAACGACAAAGCTACCTGCATCAGGGTTGACTTCGATGACTTGGCCGCGCGCTCGGGCGCCCGCCCACTCGCTGGGATCGAAATCCTCGGGCAGCATGATCACCAGGCGAGCCGTGGGGTATTCTTCAGCATTGCCAGGCGCAAATACACTGATCTTTCCACCGACAAACAGGTCTGAGAAATTAGGTTCTTCGACGTCTGAAGATCGGTAATTGGTGGTTTTGTCAACAAAGTATGTAAAAAGATCTCCGCTTTGACTTTGCAAGGTGAAACTATCGTCTGTGATAGCGATGATCTCACCGTACACAGTCTGCACCCGGCCCTGAGGCGCATCCTCGGCAGCCAGAGCAACGCCACTAACAAACAATGCACACAACAATGCGATTAAAAGGGGGATTGGTATTTTTTTAGTCATTGTGAACCTCCAACTAATTCATGTTATGAATACAAATATAAAGGCCGAAGGTCATCACAAATCTATGGAATTGTAAATTCTCGGTAAAAAGAAACCTCCCAGGGGTTGATCCCGCGGGAGGTCGAAGAACCAGGCCAAACTACAGGAGTGGTCAGCCATTCTCAGGAAAAACGATCACCTCTTTACCGGCCAATTTATCCTGAATGCGCTGCACGACAATATCCAGATGACCGCGCTTATGCACAAAATCCAAATCGTCAGAGCGAATTGTCAGGACAGGGCAAATGTCAAAATTGTCGATCCAGTCATCATAAAAAGATTCCAAGAGAGAGAGGTACTCAGCTGTGATACTGCTTTCCATCTTGCGGCCGCGGCGCCCAATTCGCTCCATTAGCACGGCTACCGGTGCTTTGAGGTAGATCAACAGATCGGGGGAAGGCAAGCTATCGGTGACGATTTCAAAGAGACGCCGGTAGGCCAGGTAATCCCTCTCAGAGAGGTTATCTAAATGGTGTAATGCACGCGCAAAGATGTAGGCATCTTCATAAATACTGCGATCAGCGATGGTCGATTGAGGGTCAAGGGCCAGGTCGAGATGCTGTTCGGCGCGATGCCCCAAGAAGAATATCTGCAAATGAAAGGACCACATGGCCATATCCCCATAGAAATCGGAAAGGTAGGGGTTATCGGCGACAGACTCGAAAGCTGTGCGCCATCCCAATCGATCCCCTAATCGCTCTGTCAATGACGTTTTTCCTGCACCGATATTTCCAGCGACGAGGACAAGATGTTTTGCCATAGATGAACTCCTTCTCCTATCTCTTTGTATCTACCCAGTAGTCGAGGTTTCTACGATATGGGGCATATTTTCGGCTCTCGAGTGTGATAATTATCGAAGTAATCATGATTATAGCATCAGATATGTTGCTCTATCGGGGCAGCCTGATCCGCTTTGGGCAACCAGGAGATGGCCATCATTGCAGCCATCAGGAAGATCAATCCTGTAGCGATAAATGTAGGCCGCAATCCTGAACTGTTTGCAATTAAGGCTCCGACAACGGGTGCTACAGCCCGGCCAGCAGCGTTGATGGAATTATCTAGCCCATAGACAGCCCCCACCTCTCCAAACTTGATGAAATTGGCCAGCAAGGCGCTGATCATGGGGATTACGCCGCCAATTGCCACACCCACAAGAGCCTGGAAAACTAGTAGCTGCCATCCAGCGGTGACCAAACTCTGAACGGTGTATAACCCCGCGGCCAAGACCATGCTGACGATCAGCACCAAGCGGTGGCCAACACAATCCCCTAATTTACCCAGAAAAATTGAACTCAAGGTTGTAGTTGCTGAGGTTATGCCAATCACCAACCCCGTAAATGTGTTCAAACTCGTAGTCGTTGGCATGAGCTCTTCGACGAAGAACGGCACCAAAGGCACCAGAGTCATTCGTCCCAGGCTGGTCATAAATCGCATCAAGAGAGTGATCATGATGCCTGGGGTCAGCAGAAGAATGCGCCATTGGCGGATCAGGTTTTTCTCGCCCTGATCTCCCTTTGGAGGGCGGTCGAACTGTTCCTGGACCCCAAACAAGACCAACAATCCTGCAACAAATAACAGAACTGCTGGTACATAGAATGATGAGCTGTACCCGTAGGCATCTGCAATTGTGCCACCAACCAGGGGGCCGACGGCGACTCCTGCTCCCAAGCCCACTTGCAACACACCCATGGCATAGCCCATACGTTGACGCGGCGCTTGGGAAGCGATCAGCGCGCTAGACGCTGCCACAGAGCCAGTAATCAAACCTTGAATGAATCTAACGATAACCAACTCTTCTGCGGTGCGGACAAAAGCCATCAAGAGCAGCAAAACGGAGCCACCAAATAAGGCCCGCTCAACCATCAACTTACGTCCATAGCGATCCGCCAAGATGCCCCAAATTGGCGAAGCGATCATCATCGCGAATCCCTGGCCAGAGAACACTAACCCGGCCAGCAATTCTATGCTCAATCCTGATGAAGATCCCAGTGATTTCACATACAGCGGCAGAAATGGGAAGATGCTCGAAAAGCCCACGGCTGTCATCACCTGGGCAAAGAAGAGAATCCATAATGTGCGCTGCCAGGCAGGGTTCTTCACATGGACTCCGGCACACGATACCAATAGCGATATAAATCGCCAAAGCCAAGTTTTTCATACAGGTGGAGAGCAGGAGCATTGCTCTCCATGACCTGTAGATAAGCCACTCGGGCACCGCGCGCTTTTCCCCAATGTAACATCTCGGAGACAAACTCCCTTCCCAATCCTTGATTACGATAATCTGGATGAGTGACAATGTCAAATAGGCCGAATAAATCATTGTGCATTACGCCCAGCCCACAGGTGACCGACTGACCTGCAATTTGGCGTGATCCAAATAAAGGAGCGGAGGGAATCATCTCTAAGATCTTCTTATGAAGGGGTTGTTTTTCCAGGCTATAGCCACTTAAGTGGCTAAATATATCTAACCAGGGGTCCAGCGTGTGAATTTTCATCAAAGAATCAGTAAGTTCACCCGGCTCCCAGGTATGCAAATCTAAACCCATCACACGCGTAGGATGAAAAACCCGATAGCCTCGCTCTGATAATAAGGAGTCGAGTTCATGCGGTGCCAAGGGGTCGATCAACCTGAATATCGGCGGAAGGCCGCGCTCAACATACGCGCGCTCGCAATATTCGATTTTCTCACTTACCCCGAGTATCGATTGATATAGCGGGTTGACGGAGTTGGCCCGCTTGGTATACCCGCCGGAAAACCTGAGCACCCACCCATCGTAGGTTATTTGCTTCAAGGCAGGCCAAGCTTGCAATGCAGCTTCTTCGATTTGAAGGGAATCCATACTTATCCTTCACTTCATTGTGAAACCTGCTTCGAGTAGCACATCTCGAAGGTGCGGGCGCAAAACGTTCGAAGCGCGGCGAGCAGAGTGTTCTGTCCACCCATAGGCAGATTCAGAGCGATCTTCACCCCCCGAGACTTGCCTGTCGCGATAAATCCCTGTTGCAATCATCTCTTGATCATAAGACCGAAGATATGCCTCGTCATCCGAATTATAAGTTTCCCAATGAAGGACCGCATCCAAGGGCAAGCGCGGGCGAATACGCGGAGCATCCACAGGCCACCCTAAAGTCATCCCGCTTAAGGGAAAAACCAGCTTGGGTAACTCGAAGAGGTCAATCACATCCTGCGGGTTATTCCGGATTGCACCAATATAGCACATTCCCAGCCCCAGCGATTCCGCAGCGAGTGCAGCATTCTGCATCATAATCGAAACATCAACCACGGCAAGCAGAAAGTTCTCCATATACCCAGATTCACTGCTATAGCCTTGCATTTCACAAGCTCTTGCCAACCGGCTGAGATCCGCGCACCACGCCAAAAATACAGGCGCCTGTCCAATATGCTTCTGCCCACCGCACAATTCCATTAGGCGATTTCGCTTCACACCATCCGTGATAGCAATCACGCTGTACATTTGCATATTCGAGGATGTCGAGGCCCGCTGACCTGCAGCGACAATCGTTTCGACCGTTTCTTCTGGTACGGGATCATTTTTATAGTTCCGAACTGAGCCGTGCTTGTGGATGAGTTCAATCGTAGCATTCGTCATTTTGGCCCTCCCAAAATCTAATTGGAAACTTCACAATTAGCTACCCGAATAGGTGTGTTTGTGCAAATCCATATCGGAATTGTTAATTCGCACACAATATCGAGGGAAATTATACCCCTCAATAAAAAAGACCGACGCCTAAACGCCGGTCTCTATTCATTGGATATACTGTGCTTAGATTATGCCCTACGACCACCCTGAAGCTCATCCTGAAGCTTTTCTAGCGCATCCCAATCCCCCTCTGCGGCTAGCCTAGCCTGTTCCGCCCAGGTTGAGGGGTCGCCCAAACTGATGCCAGCTTCATCGAGGATTTGTTGAAGCTTTGTGGCATCGGAACCGGCCAGTTGGGCAAAGGTATTGATGCCCGCAGCATTAAATACGCTTGAGATTTTTGGACCAATACCTTCGATCTTGGTAAGGTTATCAGGATCTGCGGGGGTCTCTTCAGCCATAGGAGCAATATCGGCCTCATGAACTTCCACATCCTCCCCGCTTTTCTTTGAATTCCAGTAGGCGGCCAGGAAAACGATCAAGATGATCAGGAAAATTATGAGCACCCAAACCCAATCAGGCAAACCAGCTCTTTGGAGAAACTCAGATGAGAAGATCGTGTTGAAAAGCATTGCTATTCACCTCCAGAATAGAATAAATTTGGATAATTTACCCACCTAGTGTACCAAAGAAATCCTGTTTTTTACACAAACCCCAAGGAGAAATTTTTCATTAGCAATCATCTCGTGGCAGCCAAACTGCAAAGGCTGTCCCATCACCTGGAATCCCGCGACTCTCCACAATGATCTCTCCGCCGTGATGTTCAATGATTTCTTTCGAAATCGCTAATCCTAGACCCGTTCCTGAGTAGCCTGATTTGGATCCAACGGTTCCCCTGAAAAATCGTGTAAAGAGATGCTCTTGATCCTCTAAGGTTATCCCTAATCCTGAGTCCTGCACAGTAAAACCAACCCAATCATCATTCTCCATTTTACGATTTTGCAACGATATTAATATTTGCCCTCCTTCGGGGGTGTAATTTAGAGCATTGGTTAGGATATTGCTCAATACTCTTCCAATTTGATTACGATCAGCACAGACGCTCAAATTATCTGGTTCCCCTATTATGGATAATGATAGGTCTCGATGAGTAGCCAAAGCACGCCGGTCTTGCACAAATTCTTTAACCAATACACTTAGATTAAAGGTGCTTTTATCAAGTTTGAAGATGCCCCGATCGAAACGAGAAAGTGCCAATAAGCTTTCGATCAAATCTGCCAAACGGACTGTCTCACGAGACAAAGTTTCCATAAACTCGCTTACACGTTCCGGTTGCAATATTATTAATTCATGAAGTAGCCTGATATTGGTCATTGGCGACCGAAGTTCATGAGAAATATTGGCTACGAATTCGTCCTTAATTTGGTCGAGCCTAAGGAGCTCTTTATTCAGGCGTTCCAGTTTTTCGTTATTCTCCTTGATCTTTCTCTCAGCTCGTTTTTGTTTGGTAATATCACGAGCGATCACCAATTGACCAACGACCAGGCTCTTTCCATCGTGCAGATCTGTAAACATTGCCGATAAATCCCGGGACTCTTCTCCTTCGCCAATTACCAGTTCGATCGGATTTCCTGGCGAATCATTGTATTTTCGTTCGAGGCTATCCCAAATTGGAATGACATCGGCTGCTGATCGCCCAATGACTTCATTTTCTCTCAATCCTAGAAATGATAATGCTGCTGGGTTGGCATCTACAAATCGGTTGTGCAAATCTAATACGATAACAATGTCTTGCATCTTCTCGATCAAATTCTCACGGGCTACAGGTACAATTTCAAACAGGCGGAAGCGAAACAAGCCCATTGCAATGATAATGCTCCCAACCGCAGACGAAATATAGGTAGGATCAATTATGCCAAATATTTTTACGCGAAACGACGCTAACACTGTCCCAATCAGTGGAGCAGTTGTGCCTAAAACAATAGTAAAGATTTGCGGATGAAACAGTTTTCTTGCGCTGATGAAACTAGAGATTAATGTCATCAGGCTAAAAAGCCCCACGCCATAACCATATAAAATAAGCATCCAGGCTATGGGTGTGTATTTATAGTTCAAAGCAGTGTATGGTCCATCTACAGCTAATGACCCTTCAGGATAGAACAGTTGATGATAGCGATCTGTATAAAGAATAGCGATTAATAGTAAAGCTACACTAAGCAAAAGCGCCCAGGTTCTCACTGGATGAATTAGTTTTCGGCGAGTAAATGCTATGACAAAATTCAAGAAAGACAACGGACCCAGCACCGTTAGGATAAAACGCAGATTTCCCCAAAAGAGTTTTGCTTCAAGGTTGTCGTTGACTAATTCTAGGGCATAAAACAGCGTATAAAATATCACAGAGAGTATGAACCAAGAAAACGCTACCGCGCCAGAAACCTCGCGGCGTCTCCAGGTGTAATAGAACACCCCCAATGAAATAAAGACCGAAAATACATAGGGGAGCAAAAAAAGTATCGATTGTGTGTTCATCGAATTGCTGCCGATCGGTTCATTCCATACCGTCCTTGCTCATGAACCCATGTATTTGCTGGATCGAGCAAACTTCTATTCGTACAATTATTGTTAAATCATACCAAATTATTCAGTTTGTGGTTCTTTAGATTCAGCGATTCTCTGGGAAACGCGCTGGGACTATCCAGATGTAGGGGTGAGTGGGTGCAGGGCACCCCACTCACCCCTACATCTGGGGGATCACCCCGGTAATTCCTAGAGACCTGATTCAACAGAAAATAAAGATTAGTATCCCGCAAAAAATAGAAATGCCGCACCACGAGAGCGTGCGGCATTTCCTTCAATTTAACATTCACTGTACCCGCAGGCATAACATTTTCTACAACCCTCTTCGTTGACCAAGGCTGCTTGTCCACAGTCTGGGCAAAGGTCCCCGATTTTAAATGTAGGCTGATCGGATAGCTCAAGATTGTCGATAGGCAATTCTAGGGATTCCCCAGGTTCTTGACCGTTATTGCGATCGGGCTCGCGCCAGGTATATTCATCTAAGGTGTTCTCTAAATATTCCCTGAGTGCTTGCGAAACACCATCTGGTAAAGAGCGTACACGGTTAGGGCCAAATCCCAAGGGGCGTCCCCCGCCAATACCAGAGAGTTGGTGCACAATCTCGTGTAATCGTTCGCGTGGTTCAATGGGAGAGGCTATCCGCAGTGTGTAAGAGAGCAATCGGCCGATTGCTTCAGAAACCGCAGCAGTATCGGAACCTGCCTTAGCGGTGTTGATGAAAACTTCGAATGGCTGTTCGCCGCCATTTTCATTGACAGTTACAAAGGCTTTCCCCAAGGGAGTGTTAACGTTATAAGTATAGCCTCTCAAGCGACGCGGGCGCGGCTTCTTGGTCTCATGCCAGATGGATAATTGTGCCGAATCAGGGGCGATTGTCGCACCACCATTCTCTTTCTCTTTCGCCGTAGTTTTCGTTTCTAAGACAACTTTTTGACGCGAACCCGTAACGTAAACCGTGATTCCTTTGCAGCCTAACTCCCAGGCCATTTTATATGCAGTGGCTACATCTTCTTCCAACGCATCTTCAGGGAAATTGATCGTCTTGGAAAGGCTGTTATCGACAAAAGACTGTAAAGCTGCTTGCATACGCACATGTTCCACAGCAGATATATCCTGTGAAACAACAAACACATTCTGCAGATGCTCGGGGACCATCTCGACATTCTGGCAAGTACCGCTTTCCAAGACTTGTTCTATCAACCTTTGGCGCTCATCCTCTTCCAGACCTGCTTCGATCAGTGCCTTCTCAAACAAAGGGCTAGTGTAGGTTAATTCTAAGTCCGTCCCATTATCATCGACATGGCGGATATAGGCCAAGGCAAAGACCGGCTCGCAGCCATACCCTTCGCATCCGGCCACAGTAGCAATAGTCCCAGTGGGTGCAATTGTTGTCTGAGCGGCATTGCGTATCCCATGTTCTCGGATACCCTCTACTACCTCATTCCAATTCAAGTCAGGACGACCCCAACTATGCTTATAAGGCATTAGCGATGTCGGCGGCTCCCAATTCATTTCAACAGGATCATAAATGCTACCTGTAATAGCTGGGAACCCACCACGGGTTTTCGCAAGTTCAATGCTGGTTTGCATAGTATGGTAACGAACAAACTCCATGACCTGGGCAGCAAATTCCTGACCTTCGGGCGATCCATAGCGGATACACGCGTGATACATCAAATCCCCCAAACCCATAATCCCTAGCCCTATCCGGCGGGCATTGAGTGCTGCCTCTCGCAATTCAGGCACGTCGGGCACGTAGGCATTGGCATCAACCACATTGTCCAGGAAGCGCGTGGATAACTCCACAGAAGCGCGCAATTTCAACCAGTCTACCGTTCCATCGGGTCCTAGGTGCTGGGCCAGATTGACAGAACCCAGACAGCAGTTCTCATATGGTCCCAAAAATTGCTCGCCGCAGGGGTTTGTAGCTTCCAACATATAAAGTTGCGGCACGGGATTGGAGCGGTTGGCAGCATCTAAGAATAGAACCCCTGGCTCACCATTATGATGGGCATGAGTGACGATCTTTTCGAACATTTCGCGCGCTCGCACACGTTTATAGGTCTTGATCGGGAGACCATCCGCTTCGGCTTGCTCGATAGTGCCACTATATTTGCGATAATCAGGGTGATCGACATCCGGGAAGCGTAGATCCCACCAATCGTCATTATCCACAGCCTGCATAAATGCATCTGTGATCCCCACAGAGATATTGAAATTGGTGATGGCGCTTTCATCGGTCTTACAGGTAATGAACTCTTCAATATCTGGGTGGTCCACACGTAAAACTGCCATATTCGCGCCGCGCCGCGTGCCCCCTTGGGCGATCTCACCAAAAGCCTTGTCGTAAACGCTCAAGAACCCTACCGGACCAGTAGCCTGACCCGAAGATGTCTTGATAATAGAACCTGCCGGACGCAGACGTGAGAAAGAAAACCCATTTCCACCGCCAGTCTGCTGGATCAGCGCCGCATTGCGCAGGGTCTGGAATATGCCATCGTGCCAGCGCCCCATATCATCGCTCAAAGGCAAAACAAAACAGGCCGCTAACTGTCCCAAGGGGGTTCCTGCACCAGTAAACGTCGGGGAATTAGGCAAAAACCGCTTTTCGGCAAGTAAATCATAAAATTGGCGCGCCACCTCTGAGGTATCTTCGTCCAACCCCTTTTCGGCCGCAGCTACATGATAAGCTACTCTCCAAAAAGTACCTTCTACAGTCTCTGTAGGTTGACCCTCACTATCCCTTCGCATATAACGACGTTTGAAAACCTGGTATGAATTTTCAGTTAATTCCACCGATCGGAAGCCCTCGGGCATGGGCGGTGTTTTTGTTTTATCCACAGCGTTGAGAACCATTAATCACTCCTCTGACAATAAGGTAATTTTTGGAAACGGAAACCCCCTGCTGAAATCTCATCCGGTTAATTGGCTTCGAGCAACCGATCGATCTCTGTCCTGATGGATTTCAGATCATCCAACCCCAGATATACAATTGCAAAACGGATGTACGCGATATGATCTAGTTCTTTAAGCCCTGCAATAACCATATCCCCCACAACTCGCGAAGACACCTCTGCTTTCCCCATCGACTGCAACGAGGCTTCGATTTCCCCAGCCAAGCGTTCGATATCAGCTGCCGAAACTGGACGCTTGGCACACGATATTCGAATACCCCGCATCAATTTCTCTCGGGCAAATTCCTCACGTTTACCATCTTCCTTGATGAGCAAAGGCGTAGCCAGAATTGGGCGTTCGTATGAGCTAAACCTTTGGCCACACTTAAGGCACTCTCTCCGACGGCGCACACCCCCCCGCTTGTCTTTGGTTGTATCAATTACCCGAGAACGTTCATTCTGACAATATGGACAAAGCATAAATATCACCTACATATACCCCCATATATGGGGGTACCAATCAATCAAATCCTTATATGTGGCGGTCACAGAAAATCATTTTAGCACGCTTGATCTATAAACGCAAGCTTTCTAGAGTACTAATTCCTTAAAATATTCAAATCTTTAAGGAGATTGGAAAAAAAGGAACGGACTCGTCCAAATTTTTCGACACCGTCACTATTTGATTTGATGTGGATACTTAACCCCAGGCTCCCCGCCCGAAAGCATTAGCGGGGAGCCTGGGATAAACAGATTGTCAGAGATCCCTGGGAGGAGGACCAGTGATCTCTAATACACGAGTAGGAAGTATATACCGGTAATCACCTAGCTATCTGAGCGAACTCGATTCCTCAAGAAGGTTGGTATATCCAAATCTTCAGTATTCAGCGTACGCGGCGCAAATTCTCCTTGATCTTCTTTCACTGGGGTAATCTCAGCTGGCCGGCGTGTGCGTTCCATTATATTGCGTGGCATCCCCGATCTTTCGAAACCCGTGGCGATAACAGTAATGCGCAAATTCTCACCCATATCTGGATCGATCACGGCACCAAAGATCAGGTTGACATCGGGATGGGCGGTCTCTTTGATAATGGCCGCAGCCTGGTTGACCTCGAAGAGGGTCAATCCAGGACCACCGGTGACATTGAAGAGGATACCGCGAGCGCCATCAATGGTGATATCGAGCAACTGGCTGGAGATAGCCTGTTCAGCGGCGTCGCGCGCCCGGTCATCTCCTGTAGCCATACCAACTGCCATCAAAGCCGCGCCACCTTCGGACATGATCGTGCGCACATCGGCGAAGTCAAGGTTGATCAGACCTGGAATGGTGATCAATTCCGAGATGCCCTGGATACCCTGACGCAAAACATCATCGGCCACTTTGAAGGCTTCTTGCAAGGAAGAGCGCTTATCGACAATTTGCAGCAGGCGATCATTGGGAATGACGATCAATGTGTCAGCCTGCTCTTTGAGATCAGTAATGCCTGCTTCAGCCGATTTGATCCTCCGCGCGCCCTCGAAGGTGAAGGGGCGGGTGACCACTCCGATGGTCAGCGCGCCAATTTCGCGGGCAATTTGGGCGATCACGGGCGAAGCGCCAGTTCCTGTACCACCGCCAATTCCAGCGGTGACAAAGACCATGTCTGATCCCTTGAGCACATTGTATAGCTCTTCGGCTGACTCCTCGGCGGCTTTGCGTCCAATTTCAGGATCGCCTCCCGAACCTAGACCGCGCGTCAATTTGTCGCCAATGCGAACACGAGTTGAGGCACGCGAGAGCGCCAGCGCCTGAGCATCTGTATTAACGGCGATGAATTCTACGCCTTGCAACCCTTCTTCGATCATTCGATCAACAGCGTTGCAACCGCCACCGCCAACACCAACCACTTTAATGCGCGCAAATGATTCTGGTTGATTCATTGTATGCATTATTGAATCCTCCTCGATTCGTCCAGTGAAAACATCCTGTCTGCGTCATTGCAAAAGGGCACAGTGCGTCTATTAGGGAAGCCAGCTACATTCTCCCCCTTTTGCCCAAGGGAGAGTGCTTCCTTCTTCCGCACGCACTGACTCATCAACCAGGAATTTTTCACACGGATTCCTCCATTTTACCAAACGTCTGTATACTAGACACTTTATTTACCTTAAAACTTCTACGGCAATAATCGCCGCAGCCAGCCTTTCATCTTCTTCCAATCAACATCGCTGGTACTTATTTTCATGGGACGTGATTTACGACCATCGAAAACGTTGACAAACTCATTCATCAAAACAGCCCAGCGCAGCAATCCTACACTGGTGGAGTATGCCGGGGAACCCATTTTATCCACCATTCCTATCAATCCATCCGGCTGAGCAACTTGCACCGGCATTCCTAGCACTCGTTTCGCCAATTGGCGAATACCGGGTAGCGCACTGACGCCTCCCGTCAAAACCATGCCTGCTGGCAGCAAACTGTCATACCCAGATCGTTTTATTTCTTGCATCACCAAACTGAAAATCTCTTCGACACGCGCTTCTATGATATGTGCTAATTCTCGACGATTAATCGTCACCGGGTTCTCTTCCCCAAAAGGATGCACATAGAATGCCTCTTCTGCATTGACCTGGGATTCAAGCGCGAACCCGTGCTGTAATTTGATCTCTTCGGCATGTTTTGCGGGCAGGTGCAAACCATGTGCAATATCTGAGGTTATGTGGTTTCCCCCTACACCAAGAACCATGGTGTGCCATACATCTCCATCGATATATACGGCCATATCTGTCGTCCCACCACCAATATCACAAACAACAACGCCCATCTCCCGCTCGGTCTCTGAGAGCACAACCTCCGCCGAAGCCAGGGGGTTAAGCACAAACTGGCTTGCCCGAACCCCTGCCGCAGCAACCGCCTGTCGCAAATTTTCCACTGTGGCTGCAGAGGCTGTGATGACATGCGTTTCCACTTCTAGGCGATACCCATGCATCCCTACCGGCATTCGGATACCGCCTTGCCCATCAACCACAAATCCACGCTGGATGACATGGATCAATTCACGATTATGTGGGATTGTCACCGCTTGTGCTGCTTCCACAGCGCGCATAACGTCCTCATTATCGATCGTTCGCCCAGAGACGCCCACTACCCCCTGGCTATTCTCTGAGGAGATATCCGTACAAGACATGCTCACCAAAGCAGATTCGATCTCTAGCCCTGATGTGCGCTCAGCCATCTCAATCGAACGCGCAATCGCTCCCCCAGCAGCATCCATATCGACAACTGAGCCCTTGCGCATCCCTTTGGAAGGTTCAATTCCCACGCCAAGGATACGCACCTGTTGGTTGCCTTCCAGGCCATTCTCCATTCGGGCAACCAGAGTACAGATTTTCGTTGAACCTACATCAACTCCTACAATGATTGGCGCATCCATATTTCTCAGTGCTCCAGACGATAATACGGCGCGTGCAGATACTCTACACTTACCATCGCCGGTTGAATTCCTTCTCCTCTCAATTGTTGTATTGCTGCCTCATAAATGGCTAATTTCATTTCCATATCCGAGGTGGTGGTATCTGAGCCGAAATAGACAACCCAGCCCTGGGGGTCGTGCCAACCAAACCCATGTACACCATCGAAGACCAGGGCTGCCCCTTCAGGAACTTTGAGGTTCAAAGACAAGATTGCATCGACCATCTCGGGATACATGAGGGCTTTCAAAGCATCTTCGCCCTCTATTGTGGACTCATCTTCCAGGACGATCGGCGCGGGGGGTGAGGAGGTTGCCACGACCCTTACCAGAGTGCCCGCCTCACCGCGTTCAGGGAAAGCTATCCCTTGGGCATCCACCCATTGCGTGGTTGTTCCTTGATCCCAAATCAAAACCGGTTCTCGCTCTTCGATCGTTATATCCACTCTTGCAGGAAACCCAACCTGCACAGAAGCAGACACAATGCCTGGGAAAATACTGACAATCTGTTTCTCTACCTTCTCCGGTTCCACAAAGAAGATCGGCTTGTTATAGACGTACAAAGTTCTTCCGATGGCCTCTGTCGAAAATCGAGCCAAGCCTTCAAATTGGACTTCACGCACCCGAGAGATAGGAGAATTGAACACATAATACAAAACTGCAAATAGCAGCAACGCTAGAAGGGTTGAGAGCAATCGCCAGCCAAACTTCACGGTCGGGACAGATGGCAAGCGCACCTCTACTCCCGGCGTCGGCAAAGCCACATCATAACGTCGCTTGACACGCTTATTTTTCTTCTTAGTTCGCTTTGGTTTTCCGGCCATTTGAGATCCACGCACCATGACGGGGGGATTTCCGCGGCCAGAACTCTGCTGCTTGCGAACTCGCTTTGGCGCAGAGGCTTTGTTGCCGTTTTTGCGTTTTGCCCGGACCCTATCGGCCCGGGATTTGGATTGCTTGCTCTTCATCATCTCCTAACGTTCATATCGCCATTCGGTGCGGTCGCGCTGAGCGCGCCGCTCCAAAGCCAAATCGATTAAGCGGTCGACCAACTCTGGGTAAGCCACTCCGCTGGCCTCCCAAAGTTTGGGATACATGCTGATCTGGGTAAAGCCGGGGATGGTGTTGAGCTCATTGAGGTAATATTCTCCACTATCTTTGTCCATCAGGAAATCAACCCGCGCCATCCCTGCACAATCGATGGCCTGATAGGCTCTCACGGCAACCGCACGCATTTCTTCGGCAATATCTTTGGGAAGATCTGCGGGGATGAATAGCTCCGAGCGGTCATCGTGGTACTTGGCATTGTAAGAGTAGAATTCTGCCGCAGGGCGGATCTCACCAGGAACTGAAGCCTGGGGGGTGTCATTCCCCAAGACGCTAATTTCAATCTCTCTGGCATTAATTCCCTTCTCTACCAACACGCGTCGGTCAAAGCGCGCTGCATCCAGCAACCCTTCGAGCAAATCTGAGCGGTTCTGGCATTTGCTCACACCTACAGACGAACCCATATTGGCAGGTTTTACAAAGACTGGGTAAACTGATAAATTTTCGACTTGGTCGAGCACTGCATCCATTCTGGTTTTGAATTCACTTCGCAACACAAGCATGCCATCAACAACTGGAATATCATTCGCTTGCATTACCGCTTTGAAGACTCCTTTATCCATGCCAACAGAAGCCCCTAATACTCCGGCACCAACATAGGCCACATTGGCCATTTCGAACATGCCTTGCATAGTGCCGTCTTCACCAAAGGTTCCGTGCAAGACAGGGAAGAGGACATCAAAGTCCTGCAAGTGCTGAAGGGACTCGCCACCTTCACCTTTGTGGATGGCATATATCCCACTGCGAGTAGGGTCGGGCAGCATGGTCACCGGAGTAAGATGATCGAGATTTCGGGTGACGAAACTATCCAACACATTTTCCCCCACCAGCCAGGTTCCCTCGTGGGTTATGCCAATCTCAGTGACCTGAAATTTTTTAGGATTGAGGGCACTTAATACAGAACGCGCAGACATCAGGGAGACCTCATGCTCCCCAGATCGACCACCAAATATGACACCTACTCTCAACTTATCAACCATAAGCTCATACTTTCAGATATCCAAATCTAACTTCCACCTTCTAAATCCCATTCTCCGAGGAGTTCGATTTCAAGTTCAAGTTCTACACCTTGCTTCTCAACGACGGTTTTGTGAGCCAACTCTATCAAGGCATGAATTTCTTTGGCAGCGGCATGGCCATGATTGATAAAGAAATTGGCATGCAATTCACTGATCTCAGCATCTCCGATACGGATTCCCTTTAGGCCAGAATCTTCGATCAAACGCCCCGCGTAATCCTCAGCAGGGTTCTTAAACATTGATCCCATGCTAGCCCCTGGGGGTTGAGTGCGATTTCGGAAAGCCGAGAATTCATCCATCTGCCTCTGGATCTCTTCAGGAGAACCGTCTTCCAGGGCAAAACTTGCCGACAGAACTACCGCATTGGATTTGTCACGCTTCAAGCTGCTGGAGCGATAAGCGAAACCCATCTCTTCAGCAGTATACTTTTGCGTATGCCCATCTTGATGCAAGATCTCTGCCATTATCAGGCACCCAGCCACATCATCACCATGCGCACCAGCGTTGCCAAATACTGCCCCGCCGACCGTCCCAGGGATTCCTGCAGCCCACTCTAAGCCAGATAAACCTCGAGCAACTGCCCGCCGGGCCAAATTCCCTAAATTCGCCCCTGATCCCGCCCAGGCCTGTGGGGGTGTGCATTCTTCATCGAAACGGATCTCACGCGCCCGGTTGAGGACCACCACGTCACGTACTCCCGCATCGCTAACGAGCACATTCGAGCCCCCTCCCAAAATCTTGAAAGGCACTCCAAGCGACCACAAGTTGGTCACAGCGTGTGATAGTTCGTCTACAGAGTTCACCAATACCATAGCATCAGCAAGACCGCCAACCCGAGCCGCAGTGAAGCGCGCTAAATCTACATCCGTTTGTAAAACTTCACCAAAAACGGCGCGCAAGCTATCAAAGGGTAGGGTTGTGACCGGAATCATAAATAATTCTATAAAGCCTTGGTACGTTCGATGATCTTATGTATCATTTCCGCAGTGATCAATGTGTTGATCCTGTTTTGCGATCTAGGTTTTTTGCGAACTGGTTTCTCATCAAGCTGAGCGCGGGTATCCAACCGTAATGCTGACACTGCCACCGTTTCAGCTTCAAAAACCCTATTATCTTTGGTCATTTATCTGGCTCCATCCTGTGCTAGAGATGACAATACATGCGCTGTGATTTGTGTTGCGTCTCCTGCAGAGAGTGTAAGCACAACATCACCATCTTGTAGGTTATTCAACAGATAAGCCGTTGTGTCTTCAAGAGAACCCGAATAAGTAGCTTCGGCATGATCCATTGCATCAACGATTTGGCTGGCTGAAAACTCGGGGTCGAAAGCCTCCCGGGAGCGGTAGATATCGGTAACCAGTACGCAATCCGCATCTCTAAAAGCTGTTACAAACTCATCGAACAGCGTTTTCGTGCGAGTATAGGTGTGTGGCTGCCAGACCGCCCATATCTTGCGATCTGGGTAACGAGCTTTGGCGGCGTCCAATGTCACCCGAATTTCAGTGGGATGGTGAGCATAATCATCGATCAGGGTGATGCCGGCTGCTTCTCCAAGCACATCAAAGCGTCGGCCAGCACCTTTGAACTCTCCCAGGGCTCGCGCAGCTTCGTCCAGTGGCAACCCAAGCTGATCGATCACAGCTAGGGTTACCAGGGCGTTTTTGACATTGTGATCCCCCGGCACTTCCAAAGATACTGAGGCTAACAACCCTTCAGAGTCAAATGCATCAAAATCATAGCTGCCATGCAGGTTGAGCTTGATATTTTCAGCATAATAATCATGCTCAGCAGATTCAGTACCATAGCTCAAAATCTGGTAACTCTTTTCGGATTCTGCAGCCATGATGTCCACGGCTCCCGGGTCATCGCCACAAGCAAGGAGCACACCATCCGGAGGCAGAACCCTCACAAAATCCAGGAATGCCTGCCGAAATACCTCAGGTGTTGGAAAAATGTCGGGGTGATCGTGCTCCACATTGGTAATCACGGCGATTTTGGGCTTTAATCCCAAAAACATATAGTCATACTCATCAGCCTCAATTACAAAAACCGATCCTTTACCCGCGCGGGCATTGGTTCCAAGGTTGGTGACCAGCCCCCCGACGATAAAGGTCGGGTCTTGATCGAGAGCGGTAAGCACCCAGGCCAGCATAGCGGTAGTGGTTGTCTTGCCATGCGACCCCGCCACAGCAACTCCGAGACTGCCTTCCATCAAACTACCCAGGTAATCAGCCCGTTTGAGAACTGGGATGTCTTTCTCCAACGCGCTTAGCACTTCAGGGTTATCGTCTGGCACAGCAGAAGATCGGATGACCAAATCAGCTCCGTTCACATTCGTAGCTCGGTGGCCGATGAAGACCTCTGCCCCAGCATGATCGATGGCTTGCGCCAGGGGAGAATATTCCTGGTCGGAACCGCTGACTGTGTATCCGCTCTCGAGCAGCACACGGGCAATGGCCGAAAGGCCGGTACCACCGATGCCAATGAAGTGCACGTGTTGCTTCAAATGAACACCACCAGAACGAATAAGAAAGACACACCAATCGCCAGGAAGATACCAGGGGTCGTACCTAGCCAGATTGGCGGCAGGATGTTGACCAATGTTGTCGCTGTCCTGATCAATGGATCACTGGCATCTGGTGCGATGATAAAGGGGGCGAATGGGTAATGGGCCGAATGCATATATGACCACAATGTTCCAATAATGAAGTAGCCGTTAATAGCACCGATGAACAGCCCTAACAAGAAATCTTGGATCTTTTCCCTGCGGGCGGCACCTCCCAAACGTGTCAGCGATGGTGTTTGAAACCCGAAGAATACTAAGGTAATCAAAACAATCGATCGGATCCAAAACTGGCGCCGAAAACCCTTCTGAGCACCTTCATCGAGTTCGCCAAAGGGTCGAACTTCTTGAGGGGCAACAACTTGAATATCAGCGCCTTGGAGTTGCGCATCGAGATCACTAAAGGGGATTACGACGCCACCACTGTATCGCTCTAATACAAAAACCAGGAACAAAGTCAGCACAACACTAAACGTAACCAATAATTCCTTAGCCCACCCGCGCAGCCCCCCTATCAAGGCGAAGAAGAACATGAAAATGAAGAAAACGACGGTGAAACTGATCATTATTATCTTCCTCGAACTGGTTGAGTTCCAGCTAAATCTACCAACATACGACCGATGGATGCTGCCGCTTCAGGTTGATTCAATGATTGCATCGCTTTGCTCATCTCAGCTCGGCGTGGTTGATCTCGCATCAAATCTCTCACCAGGGGGACGATCTTTTCAGGTAATTCGGCATCTTTGACCATGATTGCTGCGCCATGCCGTTCCAGGTACTCGGCATTGACCTTTTGGTATCGCCAGGCATATGGGTAAGGCACCAAAATGGCTGGTAGCCTAAAGAGAGGAAACTCGCCCAAACTGGAGGCACCCGCCCGAGATACAACCAGGTCAGCCGCTTTGAAGGCTGCGCCCATCTCAGCATGCAAGTAAGGGTGTGGATGATAGCGTTCATCTTGCTCAGGGGTCAACCCATGGCGTACTTGGGCGACCTCTGGCCAATTCAATTTTCCTGTCAGATGGACGATCTGCATTTCTCCCAACAATTCAGGCAAAGACGGGAAAATGGCACGATTGATCGAACGAGCGCCCTGGCTGCCGCCAAATACCAATAATGTTGGCAGATCAGGTTGTAAATTCAAGGCTGCTTGAGCTTCCGCAAATTCCCAAGAAAGCAGCTCTAGGCGGGTGGGGTACCCAGACACTACAACTCTCCGTTGGCTGGGGAAAAATGGGCGCGAATCGGGTGTCGTAATGGCAATGCGATTTGCCAGACGCGCCAATGTCTTCAGTGCGAGACCTGGCTCAATATCAGGAACATAAAGTGCTGATGAAATGCGCAGTCCCGCGAGAGCCATGGGAACAGCAAGATAACCGCCGGTAAAGAACATCACATCGGGGCGAAAATCGCGCAGGAGTTTACGTGCAGCAAAGAAGCCTCGCACCAACTGGAAAATGTTCCCTGGTAAGGCTCGCAAACCCACGCCATGCACACCAGCAGCTGGGATGGTCTCGAAATGCACACCCGCTTTGGCTACCAAGTCAGCCTCCATGCCACCTTCACCGCCAACCCAGAGAGCTTGCAGGTCATCGTTTTCGGCGGCGAGCGCTTCGAGGACGGCGAGAGCGGGATATACGCCTCCGCCAGTCCCACCTGCGCAAATTAACAATCGCACCAAAATTCCTCCGTGATTCTTCTATTTGTTTACGTTCAGATAATCTAGACACATTCAGCACAATGCCCAATGCAGCCATCGAGGTCACCAGATTCGAGCCACCGATACTGAAGAAGGGCAGCGTATTCCCCGCAAACGGCATCAGACCGAGTAACGAGGCCATATTCATGAAAGCTTCCAGGGTGATCCACAGGGTCAACCCGGCTGCCAGAAGCGCTCCCAGTCCATCAGGGGCTCGATGGGCAATGACCAGGCCGCGCCAGATTAGCACAGCGTAAAGAATGACCAAAAAAGCCGCCCCAAATACACCAGTCTCCTCGCCAACAACCGCAAAAACACTATCAGTATGTGGGAAAGGCAGCGTGGTCAGCTTCGTCGTCCCATGTCCAATACCCACACCGATCCATTCCCCGCGTACAAATGCCACTAAAGAGTGTTTTACATGATCTGATGATTCCAAAATATTGTTCCAACCATCCTTGAAATAGGACACTCTTAAATTGCCCGTCGGGTTGAAGCGAATAACCAGGTAAACGACCAATCCTGCGACCGTGGACAGCAATACAGTTTGTTTTAAATCGCTGCCCGCCAGGAAATACATCAGGCCGCCTAAAAGCAGTACCATCGCGGCCGCACTCAAATCTGGCTGGCGTAAGATCAAACCGCTGGTGATCCCAACAATGGCCGCCAACGGGATCAATCCATATCCCAAATCAGTCAACTGCTCCCGCTTGGCATAAAGCCATACCGCCAGATAAATCACAATCACGAATTTGGCCAGCTCCGATGGTTGTATCGACCCCTCATAGAAACTACGGGTGACGTCATCAACAGTTTCACCAAAAACGAGAACGCTGAATAAGGCAATCAAAGTGACAGCCATTGCGACAATCGACAGGTGATGCCAGTAGTGATAATCCATCCAGGTTGTGATCATCAAAGCCAGAAAACCCAAACCCAGCCAACGCAATTGCCTGTAGAACAGATATGTGGGCGAGCTAAATCCGATCTCATCTGGAGAGAGCTGCAGAGAAGGCAGCCAACTGGCTGAGTGCATCATCAGCAGACCAATTCCTACCAAAGTGAGTGTCACTAAGATGAGTGGCACATCGATATTCAATCGAGGCGAAGGCCAGGCTTTTCCGCGACTTGCAGGCTGCCGCCTCGTGGCTACGTTAACGCGTTGACCCATTTTCGAAACCATTCTCCTCTTTCAGCAAAATCTTTAAACTCATCGAAACTGGTCCCTCCTGGAGCGAGCAACACGACATCGCCAGCTTCCACGACCTGCGCAGCCGCGTTTACTGCCTCCTGGAGGTTTTTGCAAACTGTTTTGGTAAATGGCCGCTCAGAAGAGGGTGCAGTCTCCACAGCACGGGATACGATCTCGGAGGCCTCACCGAAGATCACCAAGTGATCGACGCGTTGGCGCACCAGGGCTGCAAAATCATCCCAAGGCAGATCTTTGTCGCGCCCACCTGCTAAGAGAACGATAGGCTCATCAAATGACCGGATGGCCGCAATCGCTCGCTCTGGGGCTGTGGCAATCGAGTCGTTGTACCAATTCGCGCCGCCCCACGCGCGCACGAATTCTAAGCGGTGAGCGACGCTGACAAACTTCTCTGTGCCGGCTCGCATGGCATCTGGGTGGATGTCGATTGATGCAGTGATTGCACAGGCCGCCAAAACATTCAGTAAATTGTGCTCTCCACTTAGCTGGATGGCTTCTATTGGAAATAGTTTTTGAGGGGAATCTCTGTCCCATAGGGTGATCCAGCCATCTTGCAGGGATGTTCCAGGACTACCTTTGGGTGGTCGCGTCAGCCCAAAGGTGGATAGAAAACCCCGAACGGAATCCGCTAAGCCCCAGGCCCCAGAGTCATCATGTCCCAGCACAGACATACCACTAGGGTCCTGATAATCCAAGATGCGGGCTTTGGCCGCAGTATAGGCTTCCATAGTGCCATGTCGGTCGAGATGGTTGGGAGTGACATTCAGCACAGCAGCCACATCGGGGGAGCAGGTCATTAAATCTAACTGAAAACTGGATATTTCCATTACCGCCACATCGTCAGCCGTCATTTCATCGACATTGGATATTAAGGGATTACCAATATTGCCGCCAACCCAAATGCGATTGAACTCTGAGCGTTGAACATTGGTAGTTTCCTCTAAAATACTGCCAACCAGGGAAGTGGTGGTGGTTTTTCCGGCAGAGCCAGTGATGCCGATCACCTTGCAGGGAGCTGCTTCAAGAAAGATCTGAGAATCGTTGGAAAGAGGGATCCCACGATTTTGTGTCTCTGCGATCAGCGGCAAGGTCAAAGGGACGCCGCCTGAGACGCAAACCAAATCAGCGTTGTCCAGTAATTCCAAGGGATGACCTCCCAATGCCCACTCCACGGGTTGATCGGCCAATTCCTGTCGGACCAAAGCGAGAGCGTCAGCGTCGCGCAGGTCATTGAGCACAACTCGCGCACCATGCGCATTAAGATAGCGCGCCAGGGCAATCCCCTGACGGGCAACCCCGATGACCAACACTCGCAGACCTTTCCAATTCATATCATTCATCATGCAACAGCCAGCGCTACTCCGATCATGGCGGCCATCAAACTGATCAACCAAAAACGTTGCACCACCTGCGTTTCGCTCCAGCCTGAGAGTTCGAAATGGTGTTGCAAGGGAGCCATCTTGAAAACTCGCTTACCTTCGCCAAAAAGACGCTTGGTGATCTTGAAATAACTCACCTGGATCATCACGCTTAAAGTGATGCTCACTGGGATGATGGCGATTATGGGCAAAACAAACCATTGCCCAGTCATTAGAGCGACCACTGCCAGCGCACCGCCTAATCCCAATGATCCCGTGTCACCCATGAATAATTGCGCTGGATGGACGTTGAACCACAGGAAGCCAAACAGCGCACCTACCAAGGTAAAACAAAAGCGAGCCAGGAAGACCTGCCCCTGCATAACTGCAATTCCACCGTAAGCTACAAAAGCAGTAGCAGAGATCAACCCCGCTAACCCATCCAGGCCATCGGTCAGGTTGACAGCATTGGAAAACCCAACAATCAGGAACATGGCTATCGGGAAATACCACAAACCAACTCTAAAATCGATATTGAAGCCAGGCATATAGAGATGCGGTGCATCAAGAAAGTGATAAAGACCATAAGAAGCACCGAAAGCCACGACCAATTGCAACAGGAACTTGGTCCGAGCACGCATCCCTTCGCCCTCGCGACGGCCTCGCAATCCTTGCCAATCGTCTACCACTCCAATCAGGGCAAACAACGATAGAACACTCAAAGGCAGCAACACAGAAGTACCGAGCAACTCAGTTGGACCGATCAGTGATGCGGCATTTAGCAAAAGTGTGATCAGCACGACCGGCAGGACAATCATTACGCCGCCCATGGTGGGAGTGCCAAGTTTGGAGAAATGACGCTCAGGACCATCGACACGGATCCGTTCTCCAATTTTCAGGTTCCGCAAGATACGCAGCAAGGGTGGCCCCCAAATCACTGTCAAAATAAAGCTGAAACCCGCTAATGCCAATGCCAGAGTAGTTTGAGTCATTGACGGGCCTCCAAAGTTGCTACAATGCGATCCATACGCATCCCACGCGAACCTTTAACAAGTACAACATCTTCTTTTTGTAAGAGATCATGCAAAAATTCGATTGCCTGCTCACTATTCTCCAATTCAATGAGATCCTGTTGAGGGAACCCAACTCCTCTGGCTGCCTCGGCAATGTGGCGGCTGCGCTCACCAACAGTGAAAATCACATCGGCTACCTCTGCAGCACGCAGGCCAATTTTCCAGTGCCCTGCTTTTTCATAGGGGCCTAATTCGAGCATATCGCCTAATACAGCTACTTTACGACCATCCATTTCATCGAGCATATTCAAGGCTGCCAAGGATGATTGTGGTGAGGCGTTATACGTGTCATCCAGCATCAATGCTCCGCTCTCAGAACGTACGGCCACCAGGCGTAATTGTGTATGTCCAGAACGGAGCCCCCCGATGATTTCTTGCCAAGTCAGATCATCGTTCAAGCCGACAGCCGCTGCGCGCAACACCGTATGTACAGAATGCCTACCGATCAAAGGTACTTTCAAATGCAGGGTCTCACCACGGTAATGCAGACGAAATTGGATGCCATCTAAACCCAAGCCTTCTACCTGATCTGCCCAAAGGTCTGCTTGAGGGTCCAAACCGTAAAAGAATATCCGTGCCTGGGTCTTCTCTGCCATCGCCCTGACGAACGGATCATCATAATTGAGAATGGCAACCCCCTCAGGACCGGTTGGCAAAGCTTCCACAAGTTCCGCCTTGCCTCGGGCAATGGCTTCCTGAGAGCCCGCCCGCTCAGCGTGAACAGTGCCCACATTGGTAATCACACCGATATGCGGTTGGGCCAAGTCGCAAAGAAATGCGATTTCACCTGGCACATAAAGGCCCATCTCCAACACTGCCCGACGATGGCCAGGGCTCAACCGCAACAACGTAAGTGGAAGGCCAATTTCATTGTTCAGATTACCAGGGTTTCTCAATGTGCTGTAGCGCTGATCCAGAACTGCAGCAACCAGCTCTTTGGTTGTAGATTTGCCCACACTCCCGGTAATACCAATCACCCGCAGGTCTAATTGGCTGCGCCAACTACGCGCTACATCCTGCAATGCCACTAAGGAATCATCCACGCGTAGTGCAAAAGGAACCTCAGGGATGGACGACTGCTCGAGGAGCGGCTTGCCACGCAAATCCACTACAGGAATATCTTCCGACAGATCTCGCTGGACAATGGCAAAGCTGGCTCCACTATCAAACGCTTCTTGCACGAAATTGTGACCATCCACGCGCTCTCCAGGCAACGCTACAAACAAGGCTCCGGGGATAGTCTGGCGCGAATCGACAACCGCATCAGTAATCACCTGATTTGCCCATTCAGGATGTTGGTCGACAAGAGCGCCAAATAGGTTGCCTAAAGTCAGCATCGTATCCAAATTACTCCGTTGCCATGCTCAAGCGCACATGGTCGGGAGGAATGTCCATCAAAACCATCAACTGTTCTACCACATCGACAAATACCGGGGAGGCCATAAATGAAGCCCACGGTGAAGCGGTGGGTTTGTTGAGCCAGATGTAGATCATGAATTGGGGATCATCTACAGGACCCCATCCAATAAAGGAAGCGTTGGTCAAGTGGCTGTTGTAGATCGTCGCGGTACCAGTTTTGCCAGCCACTCGAATATTTTCTGGCATATCGGTATATGATTCGCTTTCTACAATCTGGGCTAACATATTCGAAAGTGTATGGGCGGTTTCTGGCGAGATAGGCGAACCAGCCACTTCTGGTGAAATCGTATATTGGTGTCCGTTGTTTACTACAGCTTTCAAAATATGCGGGGTGACCATCTTGCCATCATTGGCAACTGCTGAAACAGCTCGAAGCATCTGCACGGGTGTGACTTCTAAGCCCTGGCCATAGGAATTGGTTGCCAGGTCAATTAGGTGCCAATCATCTTCGTTATTAAAACGGACATTTCCAGAAAATTCTCGGGCCAATTCGATACCGGTTGGCTGACTGAACTGAAAAGCTCTTAAATAATCGTAAAACCGGTTTTGCCCTAAGAGTTCGGTTGAAATGTGGGCGAGGCACACATTCAAAGAATGCTCCATGCACGTGGTCATGGTCTGTGGACCCCAGGCACCGCCATTCCAGTTGCGGATCGTCCAGCCTTCAACCTCAAGGCCGCCAGTATCCGTGAAGGGAGTATCTGGCGTGGCAACCCCAGAATCCAAAGCAGCAGCCATGGTGATGATCTTGAAGACAGAACCAGGTTCATACGTATCAATTGCCATATTGAAGGTATGCCCCTCTTGATAGGTCTCTTCAACATTCCAATCGCCGCTCAGATCGAGCCGCGGGGTAGAAGTCATTGCCAAAATTTCACCGGTTCGAGGATGCATAACGATAACGCTCCCGGAATAGGAGCCAGTCACATCCATGTGAACATCCAAAATTTCCTCTACAGCATCCTGGATTTCTCGATCAATGGTGAGCACCAGGCTGGCGCCGTCGGAGATGTCGGGTAATTCCATCGCCAAATAAGGATCCGTAGAGATCACCTCATCTCTCTCTACACCCGACAAGAGCCATTGCAGTTTTTCTTCGATCCCGTTGTGACTTTCTCCATCTTTATCAACCAGTCCAATGACATTCGAAGCCAAATCGCCTTCGGGGTAACTGCGATCCAAACGAGGGTTGATTTCCAAACCTGAGAGGCTATGAATCATTCCATCGGCGCTAGTACCAGCTTCTAAGGGTTTCTCCTGTAATTCTCCCTTTAACGCCAGCAAATCTTGAGCTTTTTCGTAAGGGACAAAATTGTTCAACGTGATATGTGTATATGGGGCTTCGTCAGGGTTCTGGCTGGCCTGAAGATAAACCTCATGGTAGTTCATCTCTAACTCTACACTGGTTACCAAGGCAATTGTGGTGGGGTTGATAACTTGGGTGAGTTCGATAGCTACCTCATAGATCAATTGGCTACCTGCCAACAAATTGCCGTGACGGTCGTAGATATCGCCTCGGGCAGGGGTTAGGGTAACCCACAGTTTTCCATCGATCTCCTCATAGCCTTGAATATCCTCATGGGGAGAACCAATCTGGATTTGGAATAATCGAAAGATGATGATGATCCCAACCAGGAAAAAGATAATTCCTATACTTGCATAGCGAAAACTAAATTTTTCGTTCATGGTTCAATTTCTGCCAGGGGGAGGAGTGGAACCCTGAACTGCTGAACGAGCCAGTCAACCCAAGATTGGGTGAATTCTGGTGAAATCACAGCCACAGATACTTTTGCAGGCTGCGAAGGTTCTGCAAATTGGACATGGCCACGTCCCGTATAGCCCGGCACAAATACATATGTGATCTCTTCGGCACGCACCGTACGGAATCCCATTTCAAAGGCGCGCTGTTTCATCACTGAAGTTGATGTTAGCAGCGCAAGCTGGGATTCCATGTTGGCAATCTGAAATTCAAGCTCATCGATTTCCAACCGGTGACGTTGAATTGCTTTACCTACTGCTGCTGTTCTAGCAGTAACGCTAACAAAAATACCCGATGCCAGCAGAATAACAACCAGGATCGTTAAAAAGATACCAATCCCCTGTAGCTGCTTTCGCCAAGGGGTTTGCAAATATGCTTGCGTGAAGTTGAGCACACGATCCATAACTAATGATTATTGTGAATTGTGAGATTAAATTTTGACCAAAGTATTTCATATTTTGTCGTTCACAATTCACAATTTTTATCCTTGCAAGTCTTATGCCATGCTCAGAGTTTTTCTGCTACTCTAAGTCGGGCACTGCGCGCTCGAGGATTGGCATCGACCTCTGCTTGCCCAGGACGAATGGGTTTACGGGTAACCACCTGCAAGGTTGGCTGGTGGTCACACGTACAGACGGGTTGCTCCGACGGGCAAATACAATCACGACTCTCACGGAGGAAGAATCGTTTTACAATGCGATCTTCCAACGAATGAAATGAGATCACCGCCAGGCAGCCGCCTTTGTCCAACACAGTCACACACTGGGGCAAAACGGCTTGTACAGCATCCAACTCCTGGTTTGTGGCGATGCGCAGGGCCTGAAATGTGCGCGTGGCAGGATGAACACGAGATTTTCCTTTCCGAACCACCTTTGAGACAATATCCTTCAGTTGCTCTGTTGTGAGAACCGGTCGGGCTGCCACAATTTCTCGCGCAATTCGTCGAGACTGACGTTCTTCACCGTAACTGTAGATCAAATTGGCTAACTCATCTTCTGGCAGGTGATTAACTAAATCTGCGGCTTTGGTATCAGCCTGGGGATCAAAACGCATATCCAATGGACCCTGATTTCGCAGAGAAAATCCACGGTCAGGGGTATTTAGCTGCATGGAGGAAAGGCCTAAGTCTAATACGATACCTTGAACGGAATCTACTCCCAGGGATTCAAGCTGCACGCCTAAGGTTGTATAGGAATCCTGTACCAGGGTTGCGCGATCCCCAAAAAGGGATAAGCGCTCCCTAGCTAGTTCCAGTGCCTGGGGATCCAGGTCAAATCCTAATAGTTTTCCACTGGGCGAACTGGCCTCTAGTATTCCCCACGCATGGCCGCCTGCTCCTACTGTACCATCAACATAGAAACCGCCATCTCGGGGTTGCAAGGCTTGTAATATCTCTTGGTAAAGTACAGGATCGTGCATCTCTGTGGTGGAATTTTGCAGTTGGACGATTTGTTCATATTTCGAAAGTTTGTTAGAATCCCAACTACAAAATCAATCTTTTTGCCTATAGATCAAGTTCCGAGAAACGTTCAGAATTCGCATCCACAGCGCTCAATTGCGTAACTTGGCCATCCCAGGCTGAAGGAGACCAAATTTCAGCGCCCTCGCCGACACCGACAATAACAGCCTCATTCTCCAGGCGAGCAACATCGCGTAGAAATTGTGGGATCAGAATCCGCCCAATACGGTCAAGATCAACTTGGCTTGCCGTAGCAAAGATCAAACGCCGTAACTCGCGCGCCGTAGGATCCGTGGTTCTCATTTGGTTGAGCTTCTCCGAGATCGATTCGAAAGCTGGCTCGGTGAGAAGACGAAGATTATTATCAAACCCCTGGATCAAGTACGCGCCGCCAGACAACTCCTCACGAAATCGCGCTGGGATTGTCAAGCGTCCTTTCTCATCAAGCGTATGGCGGTACTGTCCTAGGAACATATGTTCTAACTCGATATTAATAGCAGAACGCCGGAAATACCGGCGCCCGCGACTACCATTAAACCACTTTATACCACTTTAACCCACAACATCACACAGTATATACGAAATCTCACCAAAATGCAAGTGAATTTGTCCGATTTATTTTTGAATCACCTTGCAAAATTTTTATGAAATTGTCCAAAAAACAGGGTTCCAGCAGCGTAAAAACACTGCTGGAACCCTATTATTAATTGAGAAGCAAAAAAGGATTGGGAAAAAAATCCTAACGAATACCCAGAATTAACTCAGATTATAGGAAAACCAAGTTATTTTCAGGTGTACCGATCACTTTTAGGCGCTATCACGCATTAGATTGTAGATGGGGTATTCCACCTGCACAGTTTCAATGGCCTCAGCATGTTTATCTACAAATCCAGTCAAAAAATTTATAAAGCGGTAAATATCTGCGAAATTTGTAGCAATTCCTACTGAAATCCGGATTGTGCTGGGGTTGCGGTTATGCTCTGTGCGCGCCCAATCAAAGAAGAAATCAAACGACATGGGGTCAGGTCGGTTGAATGCCTGAGCCATTTCATCTCGAGTAAGGTCGTGGACGATCTCACCCGTGCCAGGGTTACAAAAGCATCCAGTCCTGAGAGAGATATTCTCCCGGTTGGCTAAAGCCTCCACTTTGCGGTAATCGAGGCGAATGCCATCCGGGTCATCCAAACTAAATGAGATTGTGCCTCCCCGATCGATTGTATTGGTAGGTCCAAAGATTTGTACCAATGGGGTTCCATTACTGTGGCTCAGAGCGTTCATTTGGTCAAGTAACCAGCCGGTCAAGCAAGAAACCCTCTCATGAATTGTTCCAATACCGATCTTGGTAATGTGGCGCAGACCGATTTCTATGGCTGGCAGATTCAAAAAATTAATTGTGCCATCTTCGAATCCGGCTTCATTTTCCAGCAAGTAGTGCCAGCCTTCCCCTTGGACTGATGTTATCGAAATCGTACCTCCGGCGAACCACGGCCGTTGGAGTTTTTTCAGCGTATCTTTACGAGCCAACAAACACCCTACCCCAGTGGGATACCCAAACATCTTATAGAACGAGAGCGGCACAAAGTCGGGCTTCCACTGGCTGAGATCAAGCCGGTTCGTGGGGACGAACGCCGCGGCATCGAGCATTACATCCCATCCTTTCATGTGGGCTTTCTCAATCCACTCCAGGGAATGCTGTACCCCTGTGAAATTTGATTGAGCTGGGAATGCAAACAGATTGAAACTGTTTGGCTGCACTCGCGCCAGTTCAGCGTTCAAGACCTGATCGTCAAAGCGGAGATCGGGTAATACAGTTGGTAAATAAGTCACTTCTGCGCCTTTAGCACGTGCAAATTCCCGAATCCCATTGACAGAGTTATGATTATCGAATGCAGGCAAAAATCGGCCACCTTTGTGGAATGGATAGGCTTCGCCAACTAATTTCAAGGCTCCGCTAGCATTGGGTGTAAAGATCGCCGTGTACTCCTCCGGGTTAGCGTTGAAATATTTGAGCACATAACTGCGCGCCTGCTCAGCAAGGTGAGTCATGGCCAGGGACGTAGGGTTCTTAGAGTGGGGGTTGCCAAACACACCCTCTTCGAGAAGTTCCATATGCTGGCGTAATTGCGACGAGGCATATAAGCCACCGCCCGTATAATCCAGGTAAACTTGGTTGAGCCGGTCGAGGCGGCTGTACTCACGCTCCCGAAGTTCATCAATAATTTTTGTCGAATCAAAGCATGCATAATCCTTGCGAAATGTAGCGTAGGCAGCTTCCATATTTTCAAGCGAAAAATCTAGATTTGCGGTTTTCGACATGTATTGATCTCCTGATCCTACATTGATTATTCCGACATTGGTAATTATAGCAACTTTGTCAATTAGATTTCCCGGATTTGTATCATCACCCACCTACAAATTCATAACTTATCTAGAAACTAATAATTGAAAGACACATTCAGTCTCTCTCAATACCCCTCTGATAAAGCAGGTGCGAGCAACAATTTGCCAATCGCACCTGCTTATTACTCCTTCGAAATTTCTAACCCAAGTAGAGGAGTGGATCAGGGTTTCGTCGTGATACCTGGAAAATCTAGTCAGCAGCAGATTCAGAAATTACTAAACTCTGCTCTTCAACATATGCCTGAGACTCCTCAACATCCAAACGGGTGGAGAGATACAATGCCACCAGCAGCATGACCACCTCGAGGGCAAATACGGTGCCATAGGCAGCAAAGGCGTTTCCACCCGTCAGGCTACGTACTATGTCAACAATACCGCCACCCATCAAGCTACCAAAAGCGTGGCCAACCATATTTGCCACTCCCCAGACACCCATTAGCATCCCAGCGCGGATGGCTGTGGTGAAGGAGATCACGCCGGTCAGCATCCCTGCTCCTGCTAGGCCGGTGCCCAAACCCATGACAAACACCATACCTTTGAACAAACCCGGGTTGCCCATCATGCCAGCCAAGATCAACCCCACAAAGACGATGATGCTGGAAACCATTCCAATGCGCATCAAGCGCATAAAGCCCAGCCATTTCACCAAAATCGCCCCTGAGAGCAGCATGGCGATCATCACGCCTACACCCCAAAAGGCTGTCAGACGGGTGGTTTCGCCCACGGACATCCCTAATACTAGCGCGCCATAAGGCTCCAGTAACACATCTTGAGCCAGCGTACCCACAAACGTGAAGAACACTAAGGCAAAGAACGTACGTACCTGGGGATCCGCGAAAACATATTCACGCAAGACCTTCTTGAAAGGCACTTCGCGAGCCTTTTCAGCCGCGGTTTGGAGTTTCTCGCCGCGGGGTTCCTGCCACAAGGCAGCAAACGTAGCCAGTACCAACACCACCGCAGCCACACCAATGGCCACGCTGAGCAGCCTAGCTGGTTCATATTCTTCCAGGGCAGAACCCAAGCCACCTGCGCCCGCGACCAGACCCAATAATGTCGCGACTTCGTAGAGTGTGATAGCGCGG
Organism: uncultured Anaerolineales bacterium; assembly: GCA_964438295.1. Classification (GTDB taxonomy): domain Bacteria; phylum Chloroflexota; class Anaerolineae; order Anaerolineales; family UBA11858; genus NIOZ-UU35. The sequence goes on along the minus strand of CAYTKR010000009.1, from coordinate 25,681 downwards.
GCTTTCTGATCTCCATTGAAGCGGTCGGAGAGCAAGGCCTGGAAGGTGTTATGCCCCAGATTGCGACCGATTCCATAGAGTGTGAATGCCAGCAAACCGCCGATGAAAAGAGTCAGCGAAGTCTGGGCAATATTCACGGATAGCACTACTGCCGAAATGATTCCCAAACCAATCAGCAATGCGCCGAGAACGATATATGGCTCTCGTCGACGGCCGAACAGCGGGAACCCATCCGAGCGGTATCCTAACCAAACCCGAACAGGGGAAATCAATAATGGCACGGCAAAGAAAAAGCCGACCAGAGTGGCAGGGAGACCTAATTCGGCGATCATGATACGGTTCAATGTGCCGCCGATCAATGCGCCGCTCAGGCCATAGGCAATTGGGAAGAATGCCAGGCGGATATTATTGAGAATACGAGCTACAGTTTTCATAGGTTTTCCTTTCATAACTCCATTGAAAAATTTATCACTTAAGATTATGTGCTGGGATATATGGGGGTCGGTTGCTAAGCAACCGACCCCCATATATCTCAGCGTATCACTTACACAATGTCATTTATCATTCAAAAATTAACTCGCTTTAGAGAGCAAAGTATTCCAAGACATTTTTCGCCGCCTGCTGACCCTGTTGGATACAGTCAGGAACCCCAATGCCGCGGTACGAACTGCCTGCGAGGAAAACTCCCTCAGGCATCTGCTTTTCGATTTCATCCACCAGATCCAAATGACCGACATCGGCCTGAGGAAAAGAACACGGCCAACGGAAGGGGATTAATTCAATAGGCTGTGCGCTAATCCCTAACAACTCGTCCAATTCTGCTGTCACCTTGGCCAGCAAGTCATCATCCGTGAGTTCCACCATTTCGGGCTGCCCGCCGCCGAAGAACACGCGTACGACTAAATACTCCTGAGGAGCACGGGTTGGCATCTTCAACGAAGTAAAGGTGACTGCGTCAATTGCCCGCTCTTCTCGACGCGGCACCATCATGCCGTGAATACGTCGCTCCATTTGCACATCCTCTGCGCGGTACACCAACGAGACAGTGCCAATATTCTCATGGCGAATCTCTCGAAGCGAACGGGCGGCGTCAGGCTTTATTCCTACAAGGATTTTTGCGGAGGCGTTGGCAGGTGTTGCTAGAAGCAGGGCATCAGCGTGCAACACATTACCCTTACCTAAGCTGACATAATATCCTGTAGAATTGGAGGCGGCTTGCGAAATCTCAGTACTCAACCGCAGATCTGCTCCGTTGTACTCCAAATTCTCGACCAGCGCCTCGACTAAATCACCAGCACCATTTTCGAAAGCAATGAAGCGCGGTTTTTTTGGACTTTCACCCTCTCCTCGTGCAGCTCTCATTCGACCTAAGGCACCCTTGAATAGCCCGCCATATTCCGCCTCCATTTCGCGCATGATCGGCGAGGTAGTCAAAATACTCTGCCGGTGAGGGTCGGTATTGTAGATGCCGGCCAAAATTGGGGCGATGAACTTCTCCATGGCCTCAACCCCCAGACGGCGGCTGGCGAACGCAGCCAGGGATTCATCAGAACCATCTCTCTTGGCGGTAATGAAAGGCTCTGCCAACATGCGCAATTTCCCTGGGAGCGACATCAGTGGCGATTTGACGAAAGCCAAAGGGCTGAGGGGCACCGGGGTAGGTACGCCACCATCCAATACATACATATGGCTGGTTTCGCTGCCAGGGTCAGTCAGCTTGTGTTGGATACCCAATTCATGGGCCAAATCCCAAACTTCAGGTTTGCGAGTGACAAATGATTCTGGGCCACCATCGATGATGATTGGATCGCCCTGAGGAGTAGAGATTATCTTTGTAGAGATTTTGCCACCCCATTGATTTTCTCGTTCCAAAAGCGTGATGTTCAGCCTACCGTTGGCGTGTTTCTGCAACTCCCAGGCTGCACTCAACCCGGCGATCCCGCCCCCGACGATGATTACATTATTATTCATGATTTTTTCCTGATTGGAGAATGATTTCCGTCAACATCTTTACCTGAGTCGAGGAATCATTTAGAGCAGGGATATATGTGAACTCTCCCCCTCCAGCCTCGGAGAAAGTATGCCGGGCTTCGTGGTTGATTTCATCCAGGGTCTCCAGACAATCGGCGGCGAATCCAGGACAGACAACGCTCACATTCGGTGTCTCTGCCTCACCCAAAGACGTCAAAACTTCATCGGTGTAGGGTTTGGTCCACTCCTCGGGGCCGAAGCGAGACTGAAATACCACCTCCCACCCCTGGGAGTCCAGATCAAGCTGCTCCGCTACCAGGGATGCTGTATGCTGGCACTGAGATTCATAGGGGTCTCCAACATCCACATACCGCTGGGGAATCCCATGAAATGAGAAGAGCAGTTTTCCATTGCCCACATTTGTCGAACGGGTGCTCTCAGCGATGGCATCGATATATGCAGGGTGATCGTGATAATCGCTAATGACTCTCAAATCTGGCATCCAGTTCCATGATTGGAGAGTCTCGAAAACTTTCCTAAGCGACGTACCGGTTGTCGTGCCAGAGTATTGCGGAAAGAGTGGCAAGATGATCAGCTTCTTGACTCCGGAACTCCGGAGCCTCGTCAAGACACTGGGGATACTCGGCTCTCCATAGCGCATGGCAAATTCAACTTGAACATTTTCGGGAGATAGCTCAGCAAACGCGGTCTTTAACTTATCGCGCAAACTTTCTGTGATCGTTAGAATTGGAGATCCACCTAGTCCCCAAATGCGCTGATAAAGTCGCGCAGAACGGCGCGGCCTGACGTTCAATATGACTCCATATAGCAATGGAAGCCACAACCCGCGCGGGTAATCAATAACATACGGATCAGAAAGAAATTCAGCCAGGAATCGACGTACTGCTGATGGCGTGGGCGCATCAGGTGTGCCAGTATTTAAAAGCAAGATTCCAAGATGAGGAGATGTGGATTGATTTTGGCTACCTATAACCTGGTTCAAAGAATGCGCTCCGTCTTACCGATAATAATTGCATTCTACCGAAAGATATCGCTTAGATATATGTAGGTTTAGGTAGGATTGGTTTAGTTCTTGTTAAGGAAATATTTCACACAAAAGGACTAATATTGTCCGAATATCAACAAAAACATATCATCGCGCAGAATATTGGGTCCCTGCTGGATTTAGCGCTTGATTCTTCTCGCCGCCCCCATCACTTCATCAACCCAGGCTTCTTGATAGTCGTTGAGTAGTACTTCTGGAAGAGAATGCAATTTACGCGCAGGGGTCAGAGGCCGCTCAGCCCATACGCGGTTTACTATGAAGTTCTCATCCTTTCTAACTCCTTTTGTATCGAAGAGTAACCCCACAAACGGGTAACGCACTCGAATTGAGAACAACAATCCCCGTTCGATACCAAAAGCCGAATGCGGGAAGGAGAAGGGCACAATCTCCTGGCGAGTGATCTGCTGGATAGCCTCGCAAGACGCGACGATTTCCTCTTCGATCACAGCATCCGGCAAATCTTTCAACTTGCGGTGGGACTTGGTGTGCGCGCCAATCGTAAACCCCTCGGCGTGCATCTGCTGAATCTGCGAGGCAGTCAGGTAGGGTTGCGCTTCATCCAAGAAAGATTTCCAGTCCACACCTAGTGCATCACAAACTGCGTCGATGGTTTCGGTGTCAGAAAAGCGCAAGCCTTTGAGCCAATGAATAGTAGCGTCGAGAGACAGCTCGTCAGGAGTCCAAGCGTCGAGTTTCGAGCGACGCGACGGATCGACGATCAGTCGTTCGACGCACAGCGAGATCTTGTTGCGATAGAACATAGCCTGGTTGTCGATCCAATCTGTGGAAAGGAAGAAAGTACAGGGGATCGATTTGTCCAGCAGCAGTGGCCTGACAACGTTAAAACATTCTGCGAATCCATCATCGAAAGAAAGGTGTACAGCTTTCGATGGTAAGTCTACTCCCTCTGTACGGTGAGCATGGATGCTGGCGTAAGGCACAAATTGATACCGTCCCTGAAGGTAATCCAAGGCCTGCTCGAACTTTCCCACTGGAACAACTGGGTACAGGTGCCAGGCATGCTCCATGGGCTCATCAGAGACAGCGTGATAAAAGAAATCGATACTCGCCCGCTTCATCAGAATCGGATAGAGCCATAATGGAATCAGCTTGGAAATTCGTTCGAGTATGCGCGATAATAATGTCTTCATAGCCAACGCAAAACGTTCAACATGCTATCTTGTAACATTTTATGAAAACGCCATATCGCCATCGACAAGCTTGAGGGCGATCTCCTCCCAGGCTTGTGCCAGGGGGCTGTCATCGTCTTTGGGCATGCATTGGTAAATACGCACCTTCTTATGCAATAGCAGGGATGCGAGAAATCGAGGGCGCAACTCTGCCGCCGCCTGAGCTGGAATTTCGATGGTATCTGCCAGATATTGATGGCCAAAATGGATCGCCAAGGCGAGAACATAGCGTAGATCGGAGGGTTGAGTGAAACTGTAATCCAGGGTCCGTAAGATCGTATTCTGTCCCTTTTGAGATATCGAGAAAACCACAAAGCCTTTGAATTCATCCTCAGATGAGAAAACTTCTAGAGCAATAAAGCGATACAAAGGGCGCGCATCACTGAAGAAATAATCCATCTCTTCGGTGATGGATTGACCAGTCTCCACCACCCAGGGATGTCTAAGCATCCAATTGACCGCATCCACACCACGATGCAGTTCGACCTGCGGCTTGACGTGTTGAGTGGCTGGTTCACTTTGGAGTTGGTTCACCTGCTCAAAGCGGATATCCTCTAAAACTTTGCTTTGCGGGCCAAGGATCAGGGAGTAGAATAATCTCTTGAGAACAGGACCAACCCGACTGTTGATTTGGTCGATCAAGGGTGTCTTCAGTTTGACTTCGCGATCGATGTGTAACAAGTGCAGCAGCTTGCGGTACCCGCGCCGCAGCCAAACCAGCGGGTTGAGATGCCCCATGCCCGTTGTATCTAGCCAATAGTATGTCAGGGGGTGGCGCTCCCAAAAACCATATTTACGACAAACCCGCCGGGCATGGACGCTGCCAACGATCAGATAATCCTGGTTGAGACTAAGCGCCTCGGCCATCAACTGCGCCCCAACACCTCGGCCACGCACTTTTGGGGAGACCGACCAAGTAGTAAACCAGTGAGTTTTGAAATACTCCTCACCATTGCGTAAAAGCAAAGGCAAGATTCCAAAATATCCCACCACTTCCTCATCGCTATCGATAGCCACCAGCAGACTGACGTCATTTTTGGCTGCGTAGGGATTGTTGGCATGAGCGATGGCGCGCTGCATTGTGATGGGTACAAATTGTCCCTTTTGTGAAGCGCCCAGTACACGCTCGGCAAATTCGTGTAAATCCTTTACTTTGATGTGTTCGAAACGAATGCTATTTTCCGACATGTGAATTTTTGATTCTATAACAGCACGAAGACACAATGCCACAGTTTCCTTTGTGCCTTCGTGTCTTGGTGGTTCAAGTATATTTTTTTATGATCGACTGAACTTGTCCCAGATAACTGTGTCCAAAGATGTAGAGATGGTTCAGCAGGTGATAGAGATTATAGAGAGGAAAACGTGCTCGATAGAGGCTCTCCAGAGGACGCACTTCTTCGTACGCTTGATAGAAAATATCTGGGAAAGAGCCAAATAACGTGGTCATGGCTAACTCAGCCTCAGCCCAGCCATAATGGGTCGCGGGGTCAATGATCGCTGGGGCACCCTGCGAGTTATTGGTGGCATTGCCACTCCACAGATCACCGTGGATCAAGGATGCAGGTTGTTGGGGAACTAGATCTGTCAGCTTCGAGACCAGCCGCTCAACCCGACGTGCATCTTCGCTCGCCATCAGGCTTCGTTCTCGAGCCAACCGGGTCATGTATAACAGACGACTTTGTCCGAAGAATTCGTATCCATCATCCGTCCAAGGATTGGATTGTGGAGTGCTGCCGATATAGTTATCATGCTCGAAGCCATATTGCGCATTGGTATTTTGATGCAATATCGCCAACCGGCGCCCAAATTCTGGCCAATAATCAGGCTGAGGCGTTCCGGGTAAAAGATCCTCCATCAAGATGAAATCACTCCCGTGCAAATATGGTGTAGGGACAACGGGACCACCCTCCACGTTCAGGGCACGCAAGCCTTCGACTTCCCGGGCAAACATGTCTGGCGGTGTTTGACGGTTGATTTTCAGAAAGAATGATTCTCCAAATTCAGTCTCAACAACCATTCCATCATTAATGCAGCCACCCCCAACAGAGCGGCTAGAAGTGATAGCGCCAAATTCGTTTTCAGATAACCAATTTTTTACAGATTCTGGGATCATCAAATTGAGATTTCAAACTTGGACAAAAATAACAGATCGGGCAGAATAGAATCACACTTGGTACTTGTCCACTTTTTACTTGCTACTTGAAACTCGCCCACTTTCCAGCGCATCCAATAATCCCTGGCAAGATCGCTTGACGATCTGGAACACTTCTTCAAAACCGTCGATTCCGCCATAATAGGGATCAGGAACCGGCGCGGTCGGACTCCCCTGGGGGTCGAACTCGCGCATCAGGTGGATCTTGGCTCTTTCAGCATCCGTGCGCGCCAGACGGGACAAATTTGCCCGGTTGTCAGAATCCATGGCAATTACCAGGTCGAATTCTTCGAAATCTATCTGCATGAACTGTCGTGCTCTGCCATCGTAATTGAAACCATGACCCGCAGCCACGCGTCTCATCCGCCGGTCAGGCTGCTCGCCCACATGCCATCCCGAAGTGCCGGCTGAGTCAACTTCATATTTATGACCAAGATCAGCGTCTTCAGCCAAATGACGGAACATGCTTTCCGCCAGCGGGCTGCGTACAATATTTCCTAAACAGACAAAACAAATTTTGGTAACGTCGCTCAATTACAGACCTCCAAATTACGCAAATATTATCTAGCAACAGATGCTTCCACTAAGAAAGGCACTGAG
>CAYTKR010000009.1:0-18692 GCA_964438295.1 uncultured Anaerolineales bacterium | reverse complement strand
TGTTCTCCGCTGGAATATATAGGGGCGGGGGCTTCACCCCCGCCCCTATATATTCCAGCGTAACATCTGTTGTAACCTTTTTCAGTAAAGTCATAGACGAACACCGATGAACTCTGATAATCTATATCCATCCCATTCATCTGTGGTTATTGTACTCACCCCTGAATCCTACCATAAGAAAACCGACCACGGAACATTTGATCGATATTCGTGGTCGGCCGTCTGTCGTCGGTTATCTGGTTTCAGGATACAAAATTAGCGAATTCAGTCCAGCAACCTACTCATCGCGGCTTAGCGCGTCCATCACAGCTACACCAGCGATGTTGACGATATCACGTACGTCGTCCCCGGTCTGCAGCACGTGCACTGGAGCGCCAACTCCGAGCAAGATTGGGCCAATGGCATTGGCCCCTCCTAGACGCGCCAGCAGCTTATACGCTACGTTGGCAGCTTCCAATGAGGGAAAGATCAGCACATTGGCATCCTTGACCTGGCTGAAGGGAAAACGCTCGTCGATGATCTCTGGCACCACTGCGGTATCAGCTTGCATCTCGCCATCGACCACCAGATCCGGGTTCTTCTCGCGGATCAACTTCAATGCTTTTTGGACTTTGGCAGACAATCGATGCGGGGTGCTTCCAAAATTCGAGAACGAAAGCAGCGCTACGCGCGGTTCGATCTCGAGCTGCTGGGCCAAATCTGCGGCTAAACAGGCGATTTCGGCCAAATCTTCAGCCGTGGGGTCAATATTCACGGTAGCATCGGCGAAAATATATACCCGGTCATCGACCACCATGATATACGCTGCGGCAGCTTTATCCGAACCGGGGCGCGTGTGATGGATCTGCAAAGCCGGGCGCAAAACTTCAGGATATTGGTATGTTAGGCCGGAAACAAAGGCATCCGCATCGCCCAACTTGACCATCATCGGGCCAAACACATTGGGCTCCTTGACCAGTTCTGCTGCTTCACTAAGACTGATCCCTTTTCGCTGGCGCAGATCATAAAATGCCTGGGCGTACTCATCCAAACGATCGAATTGGCGGGGGTTGATAATTTTCGGACAGCAACGTAAACCCAATGCGCTGACTCTTTCGTGGATGATCTCTTCACGGCCCACCAGGATCGGAATCCCAATGCCCTCTTCTTCCACCTGGGCGGCGGCACGCATGACCTTGTCCTCCTCGCCCTCAGCAAAGACAACGCGTTTCTTGGGTGAAGCGGCCTTGGCCTTGTTCATGATGAAATGGCGCACACGTTGGCCCATCCCCTGCCGGTATGCGAGCTGCTCGCGGTACTCATCGAGGTCGATCTCTATCCGAGCAACTCCAGATTTCATAGCGGCTTCAGCGACCGCTGGAGCTTCCCAGATCAGTACGCGCGGGTCAAAAGGCTTGGGGATGATATATTCCGGCCCCAGCTTCATGCTGTCAACGCCATACGCCCGCAGCACGCTGTCGGGCACGTCTTCCTTGGTCAGGGCTGCCAGGGCGTGGGCTGCGGCCAGTTTCATCTCATCATTGATCGCGCTGGCGCGTACATCTAAGGCGCCTCGAAAGATGAAGGGAAAGCCCAAGACATTGTTGACCTGGTTGGGGTAATCCGAGCGTCCAGTGGCCACAATCGCATCGGGGCGGACTTCCTTGGCCAAATCGTACTTGATCTCCGGGTCCGGGTTGGCCATAGCGAAGATGATCGGCTTGTCAGCCATGGTTTTGACCATCTCTGGGGTGAGCACATCGGCCACCGAGAGACCATAGAACACGTCTGCGCCGCGCACCGCGTCAGCCAGGGTACGCGCGTCCGTTTCGGGAGCAAAACGCTCTTTATATTTGTTCAAACCCTCCCGACCTTTGTGGATCACCCCGCGGCTGTCCACCATCAAGATATTTTCGCGTTTGACCCCCAACTGGACTGCCAGGTCCGCGCAGGAAATCGCCGATGCGCCCGCGCCGGATATGGCGATCCTGATCTGGCCGATATCTTTGCCAACAATCTCCAAACTGTTCAACAAGCCCGCCGACGAAATGATCGCTGTGCCATGCTGGTCGTCGTGGAATACGGGGATGTCTAACATTTCCTTGAGCGTCTCTTCGATATAGAAACACTCCGGGGCTTTGATATCTTCGAGATTGATGCCCCCAAAAGTCGGGGCAATTGCCGCCACTACCTTGATCAGTTCATCGGGGTCATGGGTGTCTACTTCAATATCGAATACATCAATGTCCGAAAAGACTTTGAATAGCACACCTTTGCCCTCCATCACTGGCTTCGAGGCCAGTGCACCGCGGTCACCCAATCCCAAGATCGCGGTGCCGTTGGAAACAACTGCCACCAGATTGCCTCGCGATGTGTATTCATATGCTAGACTTGGATCTTCAGCAATTTCCAGAACCGGGATCGCTACGCCTGGGGAATACGCCAGGGATAGATCACGCTGCGTATCCAATGGCTTTGTCGGCAAGATCGCGATTTTTCCAGGTTTACCATTAAGACGATGATACTCCAGGGCATCCTCACGAGTGATTTTGCTCATAGATTTTTCTCCTTTTTGACAGGATTCTCATACTGTAGTTTTAGGTGGGAATTATTCCTAAACCTTATACTACGCTCGCACATATACCTGTAACCCCCAATTCTCCCATAAGTTATCCAAATAATCAGTAGCGTTTGTCATGAATTATGCTAGCAAATTTGCATTAAATTTCTGGTAACACAATAGCAATGGGTTTTCACATGGTGATCCTCTAGATTTAGGGGTGAGTGAGGTGCTAGGCACCCCACTCACCCTTAAATCTGGAAAGCCTCAACCGGTTTCTAGAGCCCTCTGAGGTCTATACCTTCCATTATTAATGCAATCATGTTAAACTTTTTACATTGCTACATTAAGGAGAACACTACACCGTGAGCGAAGAGAAGCAGGCTGCACTCAGTAATGCTCTAGGTGATATCACCAAAAGATTTGGAGAAGGGATCATCATGCGCTTAGGTGACGCGCGTCACCTAAGCGTGGATGCCATTCCCACGGGATCTCTTTCTCTCGATATTGCTCTCGGTGTAGGGGGCATACCCCGGGGCCGGGTGACGGAAATCTATGGCCCTGAATCTTCTGGAAAAACGACTATCACACAACACATCGTCGCCGAGACGCAGAAGCTGGGCGGCACGGCTGCTTTCATCGATATGGAGCATGCCTTGGACCCGGTCTATGCCGAAGCGTGTGGTGTTGATGTTGATAACCTGCTCATCGCCCAGCCAGATATGGGTGAGCAGGCATTAGAAATTACCGAAACCCTGGTGCGCTCTGGCGCAGTAGATGTGGTTGTGATCGATTCGGTAGCCGCCCTGGTTCCCCGTGCTGAGTTGGATGGAGATATGGGCGACTCGCACATGGGCTTGATGGCCCGCTTGATGTCTCAGGCCTTACGCAAACTCTCTGGAGCTATCAAACAAGCCAATACCGCCGTGATCTTTACCAACCAGCTTCGCCAGAAGATCGGCGTGGTCTATGGCAACCCGGAAACCACTACCGGCGGACAGGCACTGAAGTTTTACGCCTCTGTCCGTTTAGATGTCCGCCGTGTTCAGACAATAAAGATAGGCTCCGATGTTGTTGGCAACCGCACGCGCGTGCGAGTGGTCAAGAACAAGGTCGCTCCGCCATTTCAAACGGCGGAATTTGATATCATGTATAATGAAGGCATCTCCAAAGCCGGTGACTTACTCGATATAGCCACGGAAATGGAGATCATCAGCAAACGGGGTTCGTACTATTCGTACGGAGAAGAAAAGATTGCGCAGGGACGTGAAAACGCCAAAGAATTCCTGCGCCAAAACTGGAAAATGGTTGAGGAGATCGAAGCGACCATTCGTGAAGAACTGCTCCCACCCCCGCTGATGCCTCTTGAACATTGACACTTGGACTGCTGGACACTGCGTTCAGCAAGAATGAACTCACCTAACGAAATTTGTGAGGTTCATTCAAATCTTCTCGCCGCGCGATGATTCATTGTGTTATCAATAACACAGATCGTGTGCCACTCTGCGCTGTCTAGTGAGAGGCGAAAATTTTGCATTCGCCATGCCGAAGGCAGGTTACCACCGATGCTTTGGCAGCTCAGAATGACAATAAGAAAGGTTTTCTCGCGCGCGGCCATGGCTTTGAAATTTGATCTCGGATAACGATAGTACGTATGATTTTGGCCCTCAGGTAATAAGAAATTATTTGAACAGGAAAAGAAATATTTAAACGAAATAACCCAAGGGCAGCTTAGACTTTGAACTACATCACAGGTGTTTTTTAACGCCTGAACAAGTAAAGCATCATACCGCATACTGAGATCCAGATTGGTTAGGCGCGCAGCCGTGGCTAGAAGATTAGCTACGGCTTTTGCGTTAAGAGTATGGTCCAAAAGATCACTGCGTTGAAAGCTCAAAAACACAACCCTGACCGGGTCAGTGTGTATCTGGATGGCGAATATGCCTTTGGGCTTTTCCGAGTCGTAGCAGCCTGGCTGCAAGTCGGGCAGGAGCTCGGTGAAGAGAAAATCCGCCAACTCCACCAGGCTGAGGCTGGTGAAAAGGCATACCAACGAGCTTTGAACTTTCTCAGCTACCGGGTTCGCACCGAATCCGAGGTTCGACGGAACTTGAACAAACATGACACCCCAGAGAGTGTCATCGAAGAAGTATTAGAACGCCTGCGCCGTAATCGATTGGTGGACGATCAGCAGTTCGCTAATTCGTGGGTCGAGAACCGTTCCGAGTTCCGGCCGCGCGGCCGCAGGGCATTACAAAGCGAATTGCGCCAAAAAGGCGTCGATCAAGAAGTGATTGAAGAGGTCCTCCAAGATTTGGACGAGGAGGAACTCGCTTATCAGGCTGCAAAGAAAAGTGTTCGCAAATATCTACGATTCGAGTGGCCTGAATTCAGAAAGAAATTATTAGGATTCCTCGCTCGCCGCGGCTTCAATTATGCCGTTGCGGCCCCTGCTGTTGAACGGGTTTGGGCTGAGGAGCAAGAGAACACAGAGGCAAACAAACCATGAATCCACCTATCTTTTGGATCCCCTTAGTTGCTGTGATCTTAGGTGCGGCAATCGGCTATTTCATAAAAACTTATCAGGTCCGGCAGGCGAACTTGAAATTGAAAGAGGAGGGAGATCGAATTCTCGTCGATGCCAGAGAAGAAGCCCGGGAAATTCAGTTGCAAGCTAAGGATGAGATGCTCAAAGTCCGTGAAGAAGCAGAAGCGGAGATTTCCCGCCGCCGGGCTGAGGTCTCTCGATCGGAAGATCGCTTGCAGCGCCGTCACGATCAAATGGACGCCCGCGCCGAACGCCTAGAGCGTCGCGAACAATCGCTCAATAAGAGACAGAGTACCATCGATCGCAAATCCAATCATCTCGAGAAAATGGAAGGCGAGGCCAGGGAGAAGCTTGAGCAGATTGCCAAGATGAGCACCGATGAAGCCCGAGATTATCTGCTTAAGGATGTGGAAAAAGAATCGCGCGACGATATGGCGCGCATCATACGCCAGGTCGAGGCCGAAGCCCAGGAAGAGGGGGAGCGTCGCGCCCGCAAACTGGTGGCGGATGCCATCCAACGCGTAGCATCTGAACACGTGGTCGAGGTGACTTCTTCGACGGTGGCACTGCCTTCCGATGATATGAAAGGACGCATCATCGGCCGCAACGGACGCAATATCCACTCCTTCGAGCGCGCTGCTGGTGTGGATGTAATCGTGGATGATACGCCCGAAGCGATCACGATTTCATCCTTCGACCCGGTGCGCCGCGAGGTCGCTCGCCGCTCGATGGAAAGATTGGTCCTGGATGGACGCATCCATCCCGCACACATCGAGAAGATCGTCAGAAAAGAAGCCAAAGAGGTCGATCGCGTCATTCGCGATGCCGGAGAAGAAGCAGCCTATGAGGCTGGAGTCCCCGGCCTGCACAAAGAGATCACCAAAAAGTTGGGGCGACTCAAATTCCGCACATCCTACGGCCAGAACCAACTGGCTCACGCTGTCGAGACCGCCAAGCTGGCCGCGGTCATCGCCGCCGAGTTGGATGCCGACGTGGAAGTCGCTAAAGCTGGTGCCCTGCTGCACGACCTGGGCAAGGCCATGGATCACAACGTCGAGGGTACTCATGCCCAGATCGGCGCTGATTTTGCCAAACGCTATGGGGTCAAAGATAAGATCCTCAACGCCATCGCATCCCACCACCACGAAGTCGAACAGGAAACTGTGGAGGCCGTCATTGTGGAGGCCGCCGATGCCATCTCCGGTGCGCGCCCCGGCGCCCGCCGCGAGAGTCTGGAGCAGTATCTCAAACGCGTGCGCGCTCTCGAAGAGATCGCTAACACCTATGAAGGCGTCAAAGAAACATACGCCCTGCAGGCCGGACGTGAGGTACGCATCTTCGTCAAGCCCGAGGATATCGACGACCTGGCCTCCATCAACCTGGCCCGCGACATCTCCAAGCAAATCGAGGAAACCATGCAGTACCCCGGCCAGATCAAGGTCACGGTGATCCGCGAAACCAGGGCGACGGAGTATGCAAAGTAGATTGGTAGTTTGATAGTTTGAGAGACAGATGAAAATCCCCTCCTTGCCAGGTTGGTGAGGAGGGGTTTCTGTTATTGGGATTCGGTGAGTAGATTTTCTGGTTTATTCACCCATACATCAAAAACGGATTCCCCTTCCTCTCCTCCCCCACCGAAGTCTCACCCATATGTCCCGAGAGAATGCGCACATCATCGGGCAGAGTGAGCACCTGTTCGCGGATGCTGGTGAGCAGGGTCTCGTGGTTCCCGCCGGGCAGATCGGTACGGCCGATGCTCTGCTTGAAAATCACATCCCCACTGAAAAGTATTTTTTCGGCCTCGCAGTAGAACATCACATGCCCCGTGGTGTGACCCGGCGCGTATCGCACCTCGAAGGAGTTACTCCCCAAGGTCAAGATTTGGCCATGCTCCAATACAATGGTCGGCTCGGGGCCGGGGTCTTCCAGGTTGAGGCCGAAGAACTGCGCGCCGCCTTTCATACGCCACAATTGATAATCTTCAGGATGTAGGGCAACCATGGGCAGCGGGTCACATCCATCGGCCACACCCGCCGCGCCACCGAAATGGTCGAAGTGAGCGTGGGTATACCACATGTGGGCGATGCGCCAATCTCTGTTTTGCGCTTCGGCTAAGATTTTGTGACCATCCCAGGCCGGGTCGATGACGACGGCTTCTTTGGTTTCAGGGTCTGCAATCAAATAGGCGTTGGTGAAAGCTGGCCCAAGGGTGAAGGTTACGATATCAAGCATAAAACTCCTGGTAGGATCATGCTTTATAGTTATGGTTACTCGCAGCCCTCGATACGATCTTCATTCTTCCGATCTACTCGGGGTGCTGATTAGATATTGCGAATAGGAAAACAGATGTGCACCTTGCTACTTGCGACTTGAAACTTGCACACCATTATAACCGCGCTTTGTCACTTGGATTCACTCTGGAAGCATGTTAAACTGATGGTACACGGACCACACGGAAAAACACGGATTGAATTGAAATTCTAATAAAATCCGTTAAATCCGCGTCTATCCGTGTACAAATAAATAAATGGAGGCAATGAATGGCGAATTATCCCCCCGAACCCTTCCGCATCAAGATGGTAGAACCGATCAAGATGATCGATGCGCAGACGCGTGAAGCCGCACTCAAGCGCGCTGGATACAACGTCTTCAGCCTACGCGCCGAGGAGATCTTTATCGACCTTCTGACCGACTCCGGCACAGGCGCTATGAGCCATCATCAATGGTCGGCGATGATCGAAGGTGACGAGTCTTACGCTGGAGCCAACTCCTATTTCAGACTTGCGGAAGCCATGGACGAGATCCTGGGCTTCCGCTTTTTTGTGCCCACCCACCAGGGGCGCGCCGCTGAGAACATCCTCTGCGCGGTCATGCTGGGGGATGGCCAATATATCCCTTCCAATATGCACTTCGACACCACCGAAGGCAATATCCGCGCCCGCGGCGGCCGACCCACCAATCTGGTCATCGATGAAGCCTTCGATCCAGGAAACCGCCATCCTTTCAAGGGCAACTTGGATATCGACAAGCTCAAAGCTTTCATCAATGAAGTCGGCGTGGAGAAAATACCCTTTGGTATGATCACCATTACCAACAACGCCGGAGGTGGGCAGCCGGTCTCAATGGAGAATCTCAAAGCCGTGGCGGCTGTTTACAAGGAACATGGCATCCCCTTCTTCATCGACGCCTGCCGCTTTGCCGAAAACGCCTATTTCATAAAATTGCGCGAGCCGGGTTACGAGAACAAAACCACCTTAGAGATCGCCCAGGAAACATTCGCCTTGGCCGATGGCGCCACCATGAGCGCCAAGAAAGATGCAATTGTCAACATCGGCGGCTTCCTGGCCATGAACGACGAGGACTTGTTCCAGAAAGTCAAGAACGAGTTGATCCTGCGAGAGGGATTCCCAACCTACGGCGGCCTGGCTGGTCGCGATCTCGATGCCATCGCCACCGGGCTGAGCGAAGGCCTGGACGAGGATTACCTGGCGTATCGATTGGGCCAGACGGCCTACTTAGGCGAGAAACTACTCGAAATCGGTGTTCCAATCGTCGAACCCCCTGGAGGGCACGCTATCTACATCGATGCCGGCAGCTTGCTCCCACACATCCCCGCCGCCGAATTCCCGGGACAGGCCTTGTCAATTCAACTGTACTTGGAAGGCGGCATCCGCGGCGTGGAACTCGGCTCGGTTGCCTTTGCCTACCCCGACCCGGATACCGGAGAGATGATCCATCCCAAGATGGAATTGATACGCCTGGCCCTGCCCCGCAGGGTTTACACCCAGGCGCATATGGACTATATCGTCAAGACATTCGAAACGATTATCACTCAGAAGGATGAAATACGGGGCTACCGCATCACCTACGCCCCGGAACTGCTGCGCCATTTCACTGCCCAATTCGAGCCACTATAAGTTTTTCAGCAACAGAAAGTGCTACATCTAGAAGCTAAACTTCTTTGCTCCCTTTCGGGAGTGCTTCGCGAAGAAGTTTAGCTTCTCACAGAAAGGTACCAATGACAAACCAGAAACGAACAATCACCGCGGAAGATCTCTACAAATTTGAACTGATTTCGATTCCACGAATAGCACCCAATGGGGAGCATGTGATCTATGCCCAGCAGCGAGTTGATCCTGCTACAGAAAAGAAATTCAGCAACCTTTGGATTGCGCCTACTGATGGGGGTGATCCCTGGCAATTCACATATGGAAACCAGGTCGACAACCTGCCCAAATGGTCACCCCATGGGTCACAGATCGCCTTCATCTCCAACCGAGGGGATGAGAAACAAGCCCAATTCTATTTGATCCCCTTCAAAGGTGGTGAAGCCCGTCCCATAACTGAACTCAAGGGGGAGTTCGGGGCGTACCAGTGGTCCCCTGATGGAAATAAGATCGTCTTTCAATTCCGCAAAAAGGATGCAGAGGCCCTCGAACGAGAAGATGATAATGCCAAGAAAAAGCTGGGCATCGTCCAACGGCATTACGATCGCGCCTATTACAAGTTCGACGGCTATGGCTTTTTGCCCCAGGAACGCTGGCATATCTGGACGGTGGATGTTCAAAGCGGCCAGGCAACACAGCTCACCGATCATCCTGTATTCGACGAAATCGAACCTACCTGGTCGTCAGATGGAAAATGGATCGTCTTCCAATCTAACCGCAATGATGACCCCGACCTGACACGAGGGGAAAATGACCTGGTTGTGGTCGCTGCCGATGGCGCAGACCTGCGGGTGATCATAACTCCTGGCAGAGGTACCCAATTACCGAGCGTGTCGCCCGACGGACAGTGGATTGCCTATTTTGCCAATCGGGATCGCAACCAATGGGGGCAAAACTCCGATCTGTGGATCGTGCCCTTCGACGCTGCTCAGGACAAGCCCATCGACGGGTCCACAAAAGCGAAGAATCTGACACGAGAGCTCGATTTCACCATCGAAGACGCCACCATCAACGATCTCAAATTCGGCGGCACCGCTCTTATTCCGCCAACCTGGTCCCCCGACAGCAAGACGATTTATTTTCAAGTTAGCAAACACGGTCGAGGCCTGTTGATGTCTATCGACGTAGACGGGGAAAACCTGCAAAGCGTGATCGATGAAAAGGCCGTCGCCGGCGGGTACCAATTCGACCGGTCACATCAAAAATTGGCATATTTCTTGGGGACGATGAAAGACCCCGGGCAGGTTTACGTGCGCAATCTAAAGGAGCAGGATTCGCGTCAGATCACCAAGACCAACGCCTGGCTGCAGGATGTGGATCTCGGCTCGGTGGAGGAAGTCTGGTTCAAGGGGCGCGAGGATAACGACCTTCAGGGTTGGATCTTGAAACCCCCGGGCTTCGACTCTTCCCAGAGATACCCTTCCATTCTCGAAATCCATGGTGGACCGCTGGCACAGTACGGCGAGTTCTTTATGCATGAATTCTATTTCCTGGCAGCACAAGGCTATGTGGTTTATTTCAGCAATCCGCGTGGTGGACAGGGATATGGGGAAGACCATTCGCAAGCCCTGTTTGGCAATTGGGGCGATGTCGACTATGCCGACCTGATGCTTTGGGCAGATCATATGGTCGCCCAACCCTACATCGATCCTCAACGCTTGGGGGTCACTGGCGGTAGCTACGGTGGGTACATGACCCTTTGGATCATCGGTCATACGCATCAATTCAAGTCCGCTGTTGGACAGCGTGTGGTCAGCAATTGGGCCAACATGTGGGGTTCCAGCGACTTGAACTGGGTCTTTCAGGAATGGATCGGCAACAAACCACCCTGGGAAGATCTGGATAATTTCTGGACGCACTCACCCATGGCGCATATCGGCAACGCCAAGACCCCGACGCTGATCATCCACAGCGAGCACGACCACCGCTGCCCCATCGAGCAAGGCGAGCAGGCTTTTGTGGCTCTGAAGACCCTGGGCATCGACACCGAGATGGTACGCTTCCCCGAAGAACCCCATGGTCTCTCCCGCCAGGGTCGCACTGATAGGCGCATCTCACGCCTGAACCACATCCTGCGTTGGATGGATAAATATTTGAAGTAATTTTCATGTAGAGACGCTCCGCTGGAACGTCTCTACACCCCCTTTTTCACATTTCCATAGTGATTTTCATCAATTCGCGCTTGACAAGGGCATAAAGATTCGCTATTATGTATGTTACCGGTCACGTGACCGGTAACATACCCAGGTTTCTCAGAGGCGAAACAGTTGGCCCGTTCCCGCGTAACTATCAGAGATGTAGCAAAACACGCTGGGGTTTCCCACCAGACTGTCTCGCGTGTGATTAACAACAGCGAGCGCGTAACCGCCGAAACCAGAGCGCGCGTCACCACGGCCATCGCGGAACTTGGCTACCGCCCCAGCCGCCTGGCTCAAAGCCTGGTCACCCAAAAGACCCGTACAGTTGGATTAGTCGTTGCAGATATCACCAACCCCTTTTTCTTCGAGGTAGCGCGTGGCGTTCAAGATACCGCTCTAGAACGAGGCTACAACGTATTCGTCTGCAACACCGATGACAACCCCCAGGGCGAGAAAAATGTTCTCGACTTGCTTGCCTCCCAGGAGGTAGACGGGGTCATCATGGCTACCTCCAGTTCCAGCGATGAAGAATTGATGGCCTTCGCTGATAATTACAAACCCTTTGTGATCATCAACCGAGAGATCAATCACCCCAAAGCCAGTATTATCAATGTAGATATATGCAAAGGTGCCAAACTCGCCATCAAACACCTGATTGAGCGAGATCACACCCAAATTGGCATGTTAACCCACGCTGGACATGATCCGGATATGGTCCGACGCGTGATCGGATATCGTGAAACCTTGAGTGTCCACGATATTGTACCCAGGGACGATTGGCTTGTGTTGGCTCCTCCCAATCTAATCGGCGGGTACGAAGCCACACAGGATCTACTAACCCAAAACCCCGCTATTACAGCCATCTTTACCTACAACGACCTGATGGCAATTGGTGCCCTCCGTGGCTGTCACGATATGGGGCTGCGAGTTCCAGAAGATTGCGCCATCATTGGCTTCGATGATATCAAATTCTCTACCATGCAAATGCCATCTCTGAGTTCCATTCGCTATGATAAATATGGGATCGGCAAGACCGCCATGATACGTCTTATAGAAATTATCGAAGAACCCGAAGTGGTATTCGAGCCCGTTCATTTAGATGTCGAATTAATAATTCGAGAATCAACCTGATTTTTTTTCTGAGTCATGTTACCGGTCACATTGCTATCATCCTCGTGACTCAATCAATTCATACTCATATTTGTTATTGCCTGAAAGGAGGTGGTGCCCTATAAAATAATTCCAAATCAATTTCTTTCACTTTTTTGAACGATAAATTTTTCAACTATACTTGGAGAAGATCAAATGAAACACAAACGAATATTATTGCTGCTTTCCGTACTTCTGGTAGCCTCCCTGGTTTTTGGCACCGTTGGCATTGGAGCAGCCCAAGATGAAGAAATCGTTTTACGCTGGCGCACCCGCCCTGACAATCAGGAAGAAGCGGATGTATACCAAGCAATCAGCGACAGCCTGGAACTCGAAGGCATTACTCTGGAATACGAACCCGGTGGTTCTGAAACCGCCAGCTATCAGGATGTACTCAAGACCGAACTGGCTTCCGGCACTGCTCCAGACGTCTTCTGGATCCCTGGGACCGATGTAGCCGACTTTGCCACTCGTGGCCTGATCTTGGACATGCGCGAGATGGCTGATGCCACCGAAGGGTACGCTGACGCGGACTTCTACCCTGGGCCTATGTTCCATCTGACCTTCAACCCTGAAACTGGCAACACCGGCGAGACCCTCTGGGGTCTGCCCCGTGATGTTTCCACATTCGCCCTATACATCAACCTAGACCTGCTGGCCGAAGCTGGCGTCGATGATCCCCGCGATCTCGAAGCGGCAGGTGAATGGACCTGGGAAGCATTCCAGGAAGTTGCCGAAGCTGTTTCTGCCCTCGGTGATGACGTTCAGGGTTACGGCGGCTCCGCATGGTGGGGCCCCTATGGTGTCTGGATGAATGCTGCTGGCGGCGGCTTCTTCAACGAAGATCGCACCGCCTGCGGACTCGATACGGAAGAGTCATTGGCTGGTATGCAATTCGCTCAAGACCTCTACGCTTCTGGCGCAGCGGTTCCTTACGGTGAAGACCCCGAACCTCCTTTCCGCTCCGGCAACTTGGGCATGTTCCAGAACGGTCGCTGGGCTACCCCCGGTATCCGCACTGTTGAATTCGAGTGGGATGTCGTCGGTCTGCCCACTGGGCCTGCTGAACACCCCGGCAACTGGCTGTTCTGGGGCGCGTACGTTGTCAACGCCGACACCCCCAACCCCGAAGCTGCTTGGAAACTGGTCCAGGCTCTGACCACCGCTGAAGTTCAGGGCACCGTCGCCGAACTTGGCGCCAATGTCCCCAGTCGCGTCAGCCAGGACGCCCTCGATGCGTTCCTAACCTTCACACCCCCTGCGAACAACCAGGCCTTCCTCGATGGCCTCGCCAATTCGCCGACCGCTGAAGGCCCTCTGTGGGCTGGCTCCTGGCCCGATTTCGTCAATGTGATGAACTCAGCCATCTCCTCACTGCTCACCAGTGAAACCACCGTTGAGGAATTCGGCGCTACCGTCTGTGACGAAGCCAACAAAGCCTTTCCCTAAACGTTAGAACGCTAAGGCTGGTGAGTCAACCCTCACCAGCCTTAACTCTATTTTATAGACATCATGAGTCTTACTGAAACGTTGGAAGTATTCAGATTTGGGGGATATGGTGGGTGCGGAGCACCCACCATATCCCCCAAATCTGGAGTACATCATTAGAATTCCCAACGACTCAAAATCATCTAATTACAGGGTATACACATGACTTCAATTCCTGCTGATATCCAAGATGCATCAATCTCTGATCCAAATGGGATCGATAATGCCACAAAATTGTTCCTGCGAGTACTGAGCTTCTGGCACATTGTCTTCGCAATCTGCGCATTGGTCGGGTCGGTGATGATCTGGCAAATGGAGTCAAGCACTGCCAACTGGCTCAAAATCATTTTCAGCAGCGCCCTGGGTATCAGCGGAATCCTTAGTGCTGTTGCCGTTTTCCTTATTGTCCAGAAAAAACACCAGGGACGGATGATTTCTCTGATCATCAACTATTTGGGCTTCTTGGTCTGTTTCTTCGGCGGCCTGCATGTTGTCGGCGTTTTTACAGGAATCGACTCCCTGGGTGCGACTTTTAGCAAAGGCCTGCCTTATATCGGTATCGCCTTCATCGGCTATCTGATTGGTGCCTTTGGTGACCAGTACGAAGAAAACCAGCCCGATCTAGCCAAAAAATTCAAGCAAGTCAGCAGGATCGTCGGCCTGATTGGAGGGGCGCTATTTTTATTTGCGGTGGGCATCATCCCTGGAACGATAGCCTTGCTCTCGAGATTTTCTGAACTTATTCCAATTATTCTCCTGATAGGATCTATTCTCTTTGCGGTGATGACCTGGCTGATGTGGCGGGAACCAACTCGTATGGCTATGAACGCCAAGGGCAAAGATCAAACCATGCTCGACGGCTATCTGTTCTTATCACCCAATTTTATCGGATTTCTATTTTTCTTTGCCGGACCGCTGCTTTTCTCGTTGTATATCAGTTTTACTGACTCGGATGCTTTTGGCAATGCTAATTGGATTGGATTAGCCAACTATCAAGAAATCTTCAATATCACAATCGCCCCCCTCGATTCAGCTGAGCAACTAGCAAAAGAGGTCATCGATATTGAGATCTTCGATGAACTCACGCGCTTCGAATTCTTTGGCAAGAACTATGTCATCGGTGCGCAAGATCAGCTTTTCTGGATTTCGCTTGGGAATACGATCAAATTTGTAATTCTTGCTGTGCCATTGAGCGTTATCCCTGCCCTTCTGCTGGCAACTGTGTTGAACAGCAAATTGCCAGGGATGAAAATATACCGAGCGATCTACTTCATCCCTAGCGTGGCCGCCGTGGTAGGTGTAGCCATGATCTGGCGCTGGCTGTACAACTCAACCGTCGGGTACCTGAACTATTTCATTACAAGCTTCATCGAATTCATCAACTCCATCGCGGGGTCTCAACTACTTACCGATCCTCAAATCGGATGGACATCTGACACCAAGGTGGCGTTATTGGCCGTGGCGATCATGGCAGCCTGGCAGTGGATGGGTTTCAATACCGTGCTCTTCCTGGCCGGTCTGCAAAATATCCCTGGTGTGCTCTATGAAGCAGCCACCGTCGATGGCGCTAACAACTGGCAACAGTTCTGGAATGTGACCCTTCCCACCCTGGCACCGACAACGTTCTTCGTGCTCACGACGACCACCATCAATGCGATGCAGATCTTCGATCAAGTGTTTGTATTTACCAGACCTCCAGGTGGTCCGGGCACATCTACCACAACCATTGTGTTGTATCTCTACCGCCAGGGTTTCCAGAACTTCAGGCAAGGGTATGCCTCTGCGCTGGCTTGGGTGCTGTTTATTCTAATTTTCGGCTTGACTCTGTTCCAATACATGCGACAGCGCTCAAGTGATGAGTCCATATAGAGGAGATTTTCGATGACAACCTACCGAATTGGAATTTTCTTACGAAATCTGTTGCTCTATATCCTGTTGACATTCTTTGCCTTTGCAATGCTCTTCCCCTTTCTTGTAATGCTCTTCACATCACTCAAAGAAGCCGGGGATACCTATCGTTTTCCACCAAAACTTCTGCCCCGCGAACCAATCACGCTGAGTGTTGAAGGCTTTGACGAACCGCTGCCAGTCTACGAGGTTGAATACAATGGTTCTCAAGAAGAGTTTGTGCTCATTGAGAAGACGGTCAAGGTCGGCGAATTCGCCGCCCCCGAAAATCTGGATGAGCTCTACATCCGCGAGTTGGAATTTGTAACCCCTACGGGTGGAGAAGAAAACCCACAAACTGTCATATATGAGGGGGAAGAAGAAATCTTATATGATATCAATGTAGAGGGGGAAATCATCCCCATGCTGAGGCTGAACCGCACTGCCTTAGGTCGGTTCGCAGACCCCAATGATCTCAGCAAAACCGTAATGCAGAACGTCCGCCGCAGCCAGCCAGCTGAACGGTTGACCTGGCATCCAGAAAACTACCAGGAAGTGATCAACCTACAGGCAATGGACCGCGCTCTGACCAATACAGCCCTGGTGACGATATTGGTTGTGCTTGGGCAACTGGTCACCTCGATCTTAGGAGGTTATGCATTTGCTCGCCTGAAATTCCCTGGACGAGATGGTCTTTTCCTTGTGTATCTTGGTACAATCATGGTTCCCTTCGTTGTGGTCATCACACCGCTTTATCAATTGATGATCCTGATTGGTTGGGTAGACCGTTTGGCTTCACTGATCATTCCATGGATATTTACTGCCTACGGTACATTCCTGATGCGGCAATTTTTCATCACCATTCCTGACGAAATTGAAGAGGCGGCAGTATTGGATGGCGCTTCGCGCCTGCAGATCTTGTGGCGGATATTCATCCCAGCCAGTACACCGGCAATTGCCACCCTGGCCACATTCACATTCTTGTACGCCTGGAATTCTTTCTTCTGGCCCCTGGTGGTCATCAACACGGGGAACGAAGCCAATCGTGTCCTTACGCTGGCAGTAAGTGTCCTAGGAGGCAGAGCAGCGGATGCGCCAAATCTTGTGCTGGCTGGTGCTGCTATCGCGATCTTGCCGCCAGTGATCATCTACATCTTTGGACAACGGTTCTTTGTCGAAAGTTCGGCCACAAGTGGATTGAAAGGATAAGATTCCACACACCCTACGATTTTTATTGGTAATTCTTACTTCTTCGGCGGGTTCAATTCCCGCCGAAGAGTATTTCCAATATGCTGTATTGAGAGGCAATCCTATGAAGATGCAAGACGGCCAGTTCATTGTCTATGGCAACAAACTCAACAAAAGGCAATCCCGCAAAGCCATCAAGTGGGGCAACATGCTTGCCCGAAAATTCGATTATGACCCTGATGAAAAATACACCCTCTCATTAGAAGATAATCCCTTTGGCGGAGAAATTTTCGGATTGAAAGACATTTTGCGGCACGATCAGGGCGAGCAAATTAAAAAAGAGGGTTCCGTCGTGATCAGCACCATCCGCATGGGTTTTGGGCACTATCGCATCGCCATGGCAGGTGCCTCGGCAGCCCGTGCCATGGGGTTCACACCCCTGTGGCTGGATCTGCTAGCGATCCCTGGCATCACGACGGATGTGATCAACTGGTGCAACACCTGGTACAGCCGCTTCTCACGCATTTCGCAGCGCAGTGAGCTCTTTAATAACCACGTCTGGGAGTCAGTAACCACGGGAAACCGCACACTGCCCGGATTGAATGGCTTCCTGAACGCCTGGATCGTGGGTTGGCCGTGGCGCTTCTTGAAAACCAATGTCAAAGATTATAAGATGAGCGAGTTGTTCAGGAATCTACATGAAGCTTTGCCTCAAGATATCCCAGTGCTCACTTCACACATGTGGAACTGTATGGGCGCCGTCTCAGCCGGGATGACCAACGTAGTCGATATGATGTTCGACAACTGGCCGATGGCCTTCCAACTCACCGAAGGGGCCAAACACGGTGTTCAATCCCCCTCGGGGTATTATGGATTCCGAGTAATGCGCGGCTTCGATGATAAGGGCAGGATCATGAATCCCGTCGACTCCGATGAACTGTATTATGTCGGTCACCATATCGATCATGAACTAGTAGAAAATATCGAAGTCGATTGCGATGTCCGTTTGAAACGCATGAAGAACAATGAGCCGCGCAGGTTCTTGATCACCATGGGGGGAGCTGGAGCACAGCGCGAGCTCTTCAAGGCCATGATCGAGCATTGCATTCCTTTGATCAAACAGGAGAAAGTGACCTTATTCGTAAATCTCGGTGATCATAAGGATAACTGGAGATGGCTAGAGACTGAACTCGTTGATCATAAAGAACTCATCCAAACACATTTCTCCTGGGATGATACTCGCAAATTTGCAGATTCTGTCCGTGAGGGGGCGGCAAGCGGTCTCCATGTTTTCCTGTTCGATAACACATTCCACGCCGTGTATGCCTCAAACTATTTGATGCGCGTCGTAGATGTGCTCATCACCAAACCCAGCGAATTAGCCTTCTACCCTATCCCCAAGATATTCAACGAACGCGTCGGCGGGCACGAGATGTGGGGCGCTATCCGTGGCGCGGAGTTAGGCGATGGCACCGTTGAGGTTCGCACCATCCCCGAAACGCTGCAAGCCATCGATCTACTTACGCATGAAAATGATCTCCTGGAAATGTATTGCGGCTGCATCGTCAAGAACAAGAGCATCGGCATCTACGACGGCGCCTATAAGTGTGTGGAGTTAGCCACGGGTAAGAAATTCGAACGAAAAGTATAATCACGAATAACCTCAAATTTATCGAATGCCGGAAGCACACCCTCGGCGACACGAATTAAGTACCAAGTAGCAGGTTCCGCCGGAATATATGGGGGTGGTGGCTGCGCCACCACCCCCATATATTCCGGCGAGAGTCTCTCTCGGTTTCTTTTTTCAG